>NZ_JBXVPZ010000760.1:0-2744 GCF_057961495.1 Streptomyces sp. P5F9
AGAAATGACTGCCGGGCGAGGAGGGGGACTTGGCCCCTGCGTCTACGGGGGGAAGGAAGGCTTCGACACGGCCTCCGCGACCGGGAGTTGCTCCTTCGCCTGTGCGATTCCTGTCTCAGGCCGTCACCGTCGCACTTCCTTGATGTGGACGGGGTGGCGATCGCGGGGAGAGGTTGTGGCGGCTTCGGCGACCCGGTTTGACGCGGCCGCGCCCGGCGCTGACGTCTTCTAACAAAATTATCATCGAAATTGTTAACAATTCGCGGCTCCGGCTCAGGGTCCCGGCCTACAGTCTGGGACTCGTACGAGCCGCACAGCCCGACTTGCCCGCGGCGTCGCCGGGGTGGTGCCCAAGTACGGCTGTGACCAAGCAACTTGCTGTACAAGGAGGTCCACGGGTGGACATGAACCGCAGAACGGTTATCCGTAGCGCCACGGGCGTCGCAGCCCTGGCCACGTTCGGAGTCGCTGAGGGCACGGCAGGCACGGCGTTCGCCGCCACCGCGTCGCCGAGCAGTTCGTCGAGCACGTCCGCGGCGTACTCGCTGGAGCTCGACTCCACCGCATGGTCGTACGACTCGACCAACGACGTGTACTACCAGATCGGGAAGGTGTACGTCGCGAACCCGGCTGCGACGGACTACGAGAACCTGTCGATCTATGTGCCGGGCGCCTATCTGACGGCCACCGCGAACAGCGACGGGACCACTTACACCGCGAAGGCGAATCCGAAGGGCACCGTCGGCGCGTACTCGGGACGCACGGCGCCGATCGTGATCCCGGTGAACACCCCCGGTTACGCCCAGCAGGCACCGGCCACGTCCTACAGCTACACCAGCGTGTCGGCGTACCTGGAGGCCGGGCTCGTCTACGTGTGGCCGGGCCTGCGCGGCCGGGACAGCTCGACCAGCACCCGCTCCGACGCGGCTCCCTGGGGCGTGACCGACCTCAAGGCCGCGGTCCGCTTCCTCCGGTACAACCGGAGTGTCCTGCCCGGCAGCGCGGACGACATCGTCCTGTTCGGCATGAGCGGCGGCGGCGCCCAGGACACCGTGGCGGGCACGTCCGGCGACAGCCCCCTGTTCGACCCGTACCTGCGCACGATCGGCGCGGCGATGGAGGACGCCCAGGGCCGGCCCCTCAGCGACGCGGTCGCAGGCGTCATGGCCTGGTGCCCGATCACCGACCTCGCCGAGGCCAACCTGTCCTACGAGTGGAACATGGGCCAGTTCGCCTCGACCGGCACGCGCGCGTCCACCACGTGGACCAGCGCCTACTCGGCGGACCTCGCGAAGGCCTGGCCCAAGTACCTCAACCGCCTGGGTCTGCGCGACGAGCACGGCAAGCGCCTGGAACTGACCGAGTCAAGCAGCGGCACGTACCTGTCCGGCAGCTACTACGACCACCTGATCGAGGTGATCACCACCTCGCTGAACAACTTCCTCTCGGACAACACCTTTCCGTACACCATCACGACCCAGGGCGGCCCGCCCGGATCGGGCCAGACGGGAACCTCGACCACGTACGAGACGGTCGCCGACTACATCGCCCACCTCAACACCGACAGCACCTGGGTCACCTACGACGCCACGACCAACACCGCCACGGTGTCCGGTCTCGAAGGCTTCGTGAACAGCCAGAAGACCGCGAACAAGCCGGTCGGCGCGTTCGACGGATACTCCCGCGGGCAGGGCGAGAACAGCGTCTTCGCGATGGGGCTCAATGCCCCGTCGCACTTCGCGCCGCTCACGCGTGACGTCGTCAGGGCGAACGAGACGACGTACGCCACGTACTCCGACTGGGACTCCGCCTACGGCTCCTCGGCCTACGACAGCGACTTCGCGAAGAAGGACAGCGTTGGCAAGGACATGGCCTGGCGGGGCGACGCGTACAACCCGCTGTACTTCCTCTCGCCCGCCTTCGCCGGCTACCGGCAGTCGAAGGTGGCGCGGCACTGGCGCATCCGCACCGGCATCATGCAGGGCGACACGGCCAACACGACCGAGATCAACGTCCAGTTGGCCCTGCGGAACTACGGCCTCCGTGACGTCGACTTCGCCACGGTGTGGGGCCTGGCGCACACGATGGCCGAGCGCACCGGCGACGCGACGACCAACTTCATCAGCTGGGTGGAGTCCGTGGTCAAGAAGTGATCGCCGGCCAGGACAGTCCGGGCGCCCGACCGGCAGGCTTCCGTCGGGCGCCCTGCGCCGTCTCCGCCCACGTGCGGGAATGGCCGCGGCCCCACCCCGGTTGCCCGAGCATGACGACGACCGAGTCACAGCCCGAGGTTCTGCGCTACACCGCCTTCTCCAGCGACCCGGCCGGCGGGAACCCCGCAGGCGTCGTCCTGGACGCCACCGCCCTGGACGACAGCGCCATGCTGGCCATCGCCGCCGACCTCGGATACTCGGAGTCCGCGTTCCTGACGGCGCCCCCGGAGGGCCTCGGCGGTGAGGAGGGGCGGGCGTACACCATCCGGTACTTCAGCCCCAAGGCCGAGGTGCCGTTCTGCGGGCACGCCACCGTCGCGACCGCCGTGGCGCTCGCCGAGCGGGTGGGCCCTGGGGAGCTGGTGTTCGCGACGCGCGCCGGCACCGTGCCGGTGCACGTGGTCGAGGAGGGCGGGACGCTCCGGGCCACGCTCACCAGCGTCGAACCGCACATCGAGGACATCACCGGCGCCGACCTCACGGAGGCACTCGCCGCGCTCGGCTGGCCGGAGGCCGATCTCGACCCCGCCC
>NZ_JBXVPZ010000761.1:0-2735 GCF_057961495.1 Streptomyces sp. P5F9
GCCCAGCACCCCAACTCCCCGGCGAACCCTGCCCCTTGTCTACGGCACCCTCCTCCTCGGTGTCGTCGCGCTCGGTCTGCCCCGCGATCCCCTCGCCCTCGACACCGGGCTGCGTCTCCAACACCCCACCTGGGCCCACCCGTTCGGCACCGACGCGCTCGGCCGGGATCTCCTCGCGCGGGTCGCCCACGGTGCCGTCGACACCCTGCTGCTCGCCCTCGCGATCAGTGCCGTCGCGCTCGGCATCGGCGTACTGCTCGGGCTGTTGCCCCGACTGTCCGGGCCCCTCGTCGACACGGTGAACGCCGTACCGCCGGTCCTGGCCGCCCTGTTGGTCGCCGCGGTGGCCGGCAGCGGAAGCGGTACCCCCGCCCTCGCGGTGGCCGCCCTCGCCTGGACGCCCCTGGCCGCGCACACCTCCGCACTGCTGCTCCAGGAACGCGCGACCCTGCACGTGACCGCCACCCGGGGCCTGGGCGCGGGCCGTTGGCACATCCTGCGCCACGCACTCCTGCCCGCCGTCCTGCCACCTGTCACCCGGCACGCCCTGCTCCGCCTGCCCGGAGTCGCCCTCGCCCTCGCCTCGCTCGGCTTCCTCGGCCTCGGCGCGCAACCGCCCTCCCCGGAATGGGGGTTGCTCCTCGCCGAGAACCAGCCCTACGCCGAACGCGCCCCCTGGGCCGTCCTCGCCCCCGCCGCCGTCCTCGCCCTGCTCGGCGCACTGGCGGTCACGGCCGCCGGGAGCGTGCAAGGGGCCGGCGCGCGAAGGGAGTTGGCCGCCCGATGACCTCCGTGACCCTCGTGCGTACCCCGCTCTCGCCACTGCTCCGGCTGCTGATCCTCACCCAACTCGCCTTCAACATCGGCTTCTTCGCCGTGCTGCCGTTCCTCGCCGAGCACCTGGCGGACGCAATTGGCATGGCGGGCTGGCTGGTTGGGCTTGTACTGGGACTGCGGACCTTCAGCCAGCAGGGGCTGTTCGTCGTCGGCGGGGCCCTCGCCGACCGCTACGGCGTCCGGCCCGTGGTGCTCGCGGGGTGCGCGCTGCGGATCACCGGGTTCGGCTGGCTCGGGTATGCGCAGGAGACCTGGGGCGTCGTCGGAGCCGTACTGCTCATCGGATTCGCCGCCGCGCTGTTCTCGCCGGCCGTGGAGTCGGAGGTGGCGCGGCAGGCGGTCGAGTGGGAGGAATCGGGCGGGGGATCCCGTACGCGAGTGCTCGCCTTGTTCACCGTCTCCGGTCAAGTCGGGGCGTTTGTGGGGCCGTTGCTCGGCGCGTTGCTGCTCGCCGTGGATTTCCGGGTTGCGTGTCTGGCCGGGGCCGGGGTCTTCGTGCTCGTTCTCGCGGGGCATGCGTGGCTGCTGCCTCAGCACATTCCCGGGCGTGCGCGGGTCAAGGAGAAGGGTGGCGTGCAGGCCCTCGCACGCAACAGGCCCTTCCTCGCGCTGTGTTGTGCCTACGGCGCCTATCTCCTCGCCTACAACCAGCTCTATCTCGCCCTCCCCGAGGAGGTGGAGCGCGCGGCGGGTTCGCAGGCACCGCTGGCCTGGCTGTTCGCGCTGTCCTCGCTGCTCGTGGTGACCGCGCAGTTGCCCGTCACCCGGTGGACGGAGGAGCGGCTCGATCCACGGCGGTCCATGGCGGCCGGGCTGCTGCTGATCGCCGTAGGGTTCGCGGCCGTGGCGATGGCACGCCCCGCCCAACTGACCGGTACCACCGGGCTGTTGCCCGCGACCGCGCTCGTCGTTCTGCTCACCCTCGGCCAGATGCTCATCGCCCCCGTCGCCCGCGCCTGGATCCCCGACCTCGCCGAACCCGGCCGCCTCGGCCTCTACACCGGGGCCCTGTCCTCCGTCTCCGGCCTGATCGTCCTCCTCGGCAGCGCGGCCACCGGCACCCTCCTCGACACGGGGCTGCCCGCGGCCGTGCCGTGGCTGGTGCTGGCCGCCGTACCGGTGGCGGCGATCGGGTTGTTGCCGCGCCGGGCACGCCCACTGCGGCCGAGATGAGCCGCAAGGCCACCGTGTACCACGGCCCCAGCGCTTGGACCGGCCTCAGCGCTTGGACCGGTCCTGCAGCGCCGTATCCCGGTAAATCGCTGAATCCCCGGACGAGTTCTCCCACCCGTACTGAACGCCCCACGCGCCACCGCCGTACCAAGCCATGAACCAGATATGAGCTGCCCCCTAAACCGCCATCGACGGCTACGGCGGCAGCGGCGCGTGGGAGGATCCGTCACCATGAGCGCATCCCCGGCGGTACGTAGCCTGCGCGCCGCGGTGTTCGCCGCGGTGTGTGTGCTGCTGGCTGCCGCCGGGCACGGGCTCGCCACCGGTGCCACGCCTCCGTTGTGGGCGGACGGTGCCGGATTCCTCGTCGTGTTCGTCATGGGGTGGCTGCTCGGCGGGCGGGAACGGTCCCTGCCCGGCATCGGTGCCGCCATGCTCGCCACTCAGGCCGGGCTCCACCTCGGGTTCGACGTCGCGCGGCCGCGGACCGGCATGGCGATGGCCGGCATGGCGCACATGTCGGGGCACGCCATGGCACCCATGCGGCAGACACAGGCGATGACCCCCCACGCCGTGGCCGCCCACGTCGTCGCCGCGCTCGTCGCGGCCTGGTGGCTGCGGCGCGGGGAGGCCGCGCTGTGGTCGCTGCTGCGCTGGGCCGTCGCCTTCGTGCCGGGCCTCGTGGCCTGGTGGCGGGACGCCCCCGGACCGCCGGCCGTCCGCAC
>NZ_JBXVPZ010000762.1:0-2717 GCF_057961495.1 Streptomyces sp. P5F9
GTCCCGGCGCCGGGGGGGTGGTGCGTCGGGACTTGGCTCAGGGGGTCTCGGGGCACCGCCCCGGACCCGAACTCCTGCGCCCTGAAGTCTTGTTCCCCGGGCCCAGCAGCTTGAAGCGGCATTACACAGCCATGTTCGCGCGGTCTCCCGCCACCAGGCGTACGCGGTCCGGCGCGCATCTCGTTCGTACGCGCCCCCGCGTCCACCGGGCCGGTCCGGGCCGGAGGCCAGGGACTCACGCCCCCGGCACAGCTCCCGCCCCGCTCACGGCCGCTCCCGCCCCGCTCACGGCCGCTTACGCCGCCGCGTCGAAGCCGGTCTGGCTGGCCAGCTTCTTCAGTTCCAGCAGTGCGTGCTTCTCGATCTGCCGGATGCGCTCGCGGGTCAGGCCGTGCTCCTTGCCGACCTCGGTGAGTGTGCGCTCCCGGCCGTCCTCCATGCCGTACCGCATCTTGATGATGGAGGCCGTGCGCTGGTCGAGGCGGCCGATCAGGTCGTCCAGTTCCTCGCTGCGCAGCAGGGTCATGACGGACTGCTCGGGCGAGACCGCGGAGGTGTCCTCCAGGAGGTCACCGAACTGCGTGTCTCCGTCGTCGTCCACCGACATGTTCAGCGAGACCGGGTCACGGGCCCAGTCCAGGACGTTCGTCACGCGCTCCGGGGTCGTGTCCAGCTCGGCGGCGATCTCCGCGTGCTCGGGCTCCCGCCCGTTCTTGCGGTTGAACTCGCGCTGCACCCGGCGGATCCGGCCCAGCTCCTCCACGAGGTGGACGGGCAGGCGGATGGTCCGGGACTGGTCGGCGATGGAGCGGGTGATGGCCTGGCGGATCCACCAGGTCGCGTATGTCGAGAACTTGAAGCCCTTGCGGTAGTCGAACTTCTCGACCGCGCGCACCAGGCCCGCGTTGCCCTCCTGGATCAGGTCGAGGAGGGGCAGGCCGCTACGGGGGTAACGGCGGGCCACGGCCACGACCAGGCGGAGGTTGGAACGGATGAAGACGTCCTTGGCACGCTCCCCCTCGGCGACCAGAGCCTCCAGCTCGGCGCGGGAGGCGTCCGCCTGGGACTTCTCCTCGCCGTCGAGGACCTGGCGTGCGAACACGCCCGCTTCGATGGTCTGTGAAAGCTCGACTTCCTTGGCGGCGTCGAGCAGCGGTGTACGCGCGATTTCGTCGAGATACATGCCGACCAGGTCGCGGTCGGCGATCTCGCCGCCATGGGCGCGAACACTGCGCGCCACGCCGGAGGTCTCGCCGGAGGCGGACTTACGACGGGCGACGGCACGGGTTGCCATGCGTGCTCCCTTGCGATGGTGAGGTCAGCAGGTGTTCGTCCGATGCTGTGACACTTGTCTGGTGACTCTTCTCGTGTGCCCTGCATCTGATGGAAACAACGACTGGAATCCGGACAGAATTCCCAACCCGCTCCCCTATTTTTCTGATCTTGCAGTACCCTGTCCGGCCACAAGGGGGTAACGATGCCGTCGGAACGTACAGAGGTGCAGGTCAGGCCGGGAGTCGAGAGTGACCTCGACGCCCTCACGGACATCTACAACCACTACGTGCGCGAGACCCCGATCACCTTCGACACCGTCCCCTTCACACCGGAGGAGCGTCGCCCTTGGCTGCTCTCCCACCCTGAAGACGGGCCATACCGGCTGAAGGTTGCCGTGGACGGGACCTTCCAAGGAAACTCACAGCGAATCCTCGGCTACGCCACATCCAGTCCTTACCGGGCGAAGCCCGCCTACTCGACCTCGGTCGAGGTCACGGTCTACCTCGCCCCGGACTCCCCCAGAGGGGGCACCATCAGCGGCCGGGGCATCGGCACGCTGCTCTACAAAGCCCTGTTCGAGGCTCTGGCGGACGAGGACGTGCACCGGGCGTACGCGGGCATCGCACAGCCCAACGAAGCGTCCACGCGGCTGCATGAACGCTTCGGGTTCCGGCACATCGGCACCTACCGGGAGGTGGGCCGCAAGTTCGGCCGCTACTGGGATGTCGCCTGGTACGAGAAGGACCTGTAGAAGCCTCAGCCGAACTGCACCGACCGCTTCGCCATCCCCATCCAGAACCCGTCGATCACGGAGGGGTCGAAGGACTCCCGCGCGTCCAGGTCACCGCCCGCCTCCGCCGCGCCCATGGCGACGAACAGCGGGGCGAAGTGCTCGGTGCGCGGATGGGCGTAGCGCCCGGCCGGGGCCTTGTGGAGGAAGTCCAGCAGGCCGTCCCAGTCGCGGGACTCCAGTGCCCGCCTGCCCCAGTCGTCGAACTCGGAGGACCAGGTGGGCACTCCCCCGCCGGTGTGGCGCAGTGCGGCGAGGTTGTGGGTGAAGAAGCCGGAGCCGACGATCAGGACGCCCTCGTCGCGCAGGGGTGCCAGCTTGCGGCCGATGTCCATCAGCTTCGCCGGGTCGAGGGTCGGCATGGAGACCTGGAGGACGGGGATGTCGGCGGCCGGGAACATCTCGACCAGCGGGACGTACGCCCCGTGGTCGAGGCCGCGGTCCGGGACGTCCTGGACCGGGATGCCCGGGGCGCGCAGCAACTTCCGTACGGACTCGGCGAGTTCGGGGGCGCCCGGGGCGTCGTAACGGACCTGGTAGTAGTGCTCGGGGAAGCCCCAGAAGTCGTAGACCAGGGGGACCGGGTCGACCGCGCCGAGGGCGAGGGGGGCTTCCTCCCAGTGGGCGGAGACCATGAGGATCGCCTTGGGGC
>NZ_JBXVPZ010000763.1:0-2708 GCF_057961495.1 Streptomyces sp. P5F9
CCCCCGCCCCGTCGTCCTCGTGCACGGCACCTTCGCCAACGCCACCGACAACTGGCTGGTCCTCGCGCCGTATCTGGAAGCCCGCGGCTACTGCGTCTTCTCCCTCGACTACGGCCAACTCCCCGGCGTCCCGCTCGTCTACGGCCTCGGCCCCATCGACAAGTCGGCAGGGCAACTCCAGGTCTACGTCGACAAGGTGCTCGCCGCGACCGGCGCGGCCAAGGCCGACCTGGTCGGGCACTCGCAGGGCGGCATGATGCCCCGCTACTACCTCAAGTTCCTCGGCGGCGCCGCCAAGGTGAACACCTTCGTCGGCATCGCGCCCGACAACCACGGCACCACCCTGGACGGCCTCACCAAACTCCTGCCGTACTTCCCGGGCGCCGAGGACGTGATCTCCGCAGCCGCCCCCGGCCTCGCCGACCAGGTCGCCGGCTCGGCCTTCCTCGCCAAGCTGAACGCGGGCGGCGACACCGTCCCCGGCGTCCACTACACGGTCATCGCCACCAGGTACGACGAGGTCGTCACGCCTTACACGAGTCAGTTCCTGAGCGGGTCCGACGTGCACAACGTGCTGATCCAGAACCTGTGTTCAGTGGATCTGTCCGAGCACGCCCTGCTCGGGCTGACGGACCGGATCGCCTTCCACGAGGTCGCCAACGCCCTCGATCCCGCGCACGCCACTGCCACCACCTGCCTGTCGGCGCTGAGTTGACCGTAGGCACACCGCGGGGCCTGTCCGACCTGAGCCGCCGGACAGGCCCCGCCCCCCTGCACGGTCACCTAACGGCCGTGCCGTCCACCGCCGTTGGTCGCGCGGCGGCGGACCGAGGCGAACAGGGCCGCGGCGCCGAGCGCCAGGGAGGCGGCGCCGCCCACGATGAGATACGGCGAGCTGTTGTTGGCGCCGGTCTCGGCGAGGTTCTTCGAACTACCCGCCGTCTGCGGCTCGTTGGCCTCGGTGGTCGCCTGGTTCGTCGCGGCGACCGGCTCCGCCGAGGTGCTCGCGTCCGCGTCCCCGTGGCCGTTGTGCTCGACGGTCGACCTGTCGGCACCGGCCGCGATCTGCCGGCTGGAAGGGGCGGAGGCGGTGGGCGCCGGAGTCGTGGGAGCGGCCGGGGCCGGCGTCGAACTGCCCGCCGAACCACCGCCGTTGGCGCCCGTGCCGCTTCCACTGCCGCTGCCGCCGAAGCTGACGTCCGAGCAGGAGTAGAACGCCTCCGGACTGTCCGAGCGCTGCCAGATCGCGTACAGGAGCTGCTTGCCGGAGCGTTGCGGAAGGGCGCCGGAGAAGGTGTAGAAGCCGCCCGTCGCGACCGGGTCGGTGGACGCCGCGACCGGGTGCTCCAGGTCCAGGTCGGACCAGGCGAGCGGCTGGGCGGGGTCGTAGCCGGACTTGGTGATGTACACCTTGAAGGTGCCCTTGTGCGGGGCGGTCACGCGGTACTTGAAGGTGTACGAGCCGCTGCTCACGCTCGTCGCCGGCCAGTCGGTGCGGGCCAGGTCGAGGCCCTTGAACTCCTCGTTGTTCGCGCTGCACAGCTTGCCGTCCGGGATCAGCGTCTGGTGCTGCCCGTTCGCGTCACCGATCCGGATGCCGTTCCAGTCGTAGAGCGCCTGCGTGCCACCGGCCGCGACCGCCGCCCTGCACGCGTCGGACCTGGGGCTCTCCGGGCCCTCCGCGTAGCACTGCGCGACCCTGCTGACGGGGTCGCCCATCGAACCGTGCGCCGCCGCGGGCGCCGCGGCGAGCGCGGTCAGGGCGAGGGGAGTCATCCCGAGGACGGCGACAGCGGCGGCCTTGCGGCGTGCGGGCATGGGGGAACTCCAACTCCTCGGACGGTGCTCGGCGCGGGGGACGGATCCCGTGGGGGTGATCAGAAGCTAGCCCCTGGAAACCGCGGAACCGCCTGCTGGAGGAGGGTGAGGGAGATCCTTATGGTGGCGTTAAGGCAGGGCTAACTGAGGGCTCAGGGAGGGACGGTTCCGTGAGCGTGGAGAGGTGTTGCGGATGAGTGGACCGGACGGGGTTCGTGTTGCCGTCGTTGCTGATGTGCCCGTGGTGAAGGCCGTGACCGATATGGCGTACCGCCACTACATCGCGCGCATCGGTGTGGTGCCGCAGCCCATGGAGGCGGACCACATGGCGAATGTGGTCGCCGGGCGGGTGTTCGTGACGGGGGAGCCGGTGAACGGGCTCGTCGTGATCGAGGCGCACGACGACCATCTGTTCCTCGACAGCATCGCCGTCCACCCCGACGCGCACGGCACGGGGATGGGACGGCGGCTGCTGGAGTTCGTGGACGCACGCGCGCGTGACCTCGGACTGCCCGAGGTCAGGCTCTACACGAACGCGCTGATGTGGGAGAACCAGAAGATCTACCCGAAGTTCGGGTACGAGGTCGTCGAGCGGCGCACGGACGGACCGTACGACCGCATCCACTACCGGAAGCGACTGACCGGCTAGGCCGTGTCCGCAAAGTCCCGCCGTCCGCCCGGAGGGCGGGCTCCGCGGCGTTCGGTGCGTGCTCTGGGGGTCCCCCGGCGGGAGGCTGGGGGAGTGCCGGGCGGAAGCCCTCGTACTGGTTGTACGTGGGCTTTCGTCCGGTGCGGCGAGTGGGGGCACCTCCCACGCCCTTAAGGCAGTGGGGGAGCGTGCCGGGCGTCGCGGAGCAGGCGGGACTTTGCGGACACGGCCTAGCCATTCG
>NZ_JBXVPZ010000764.1:0-2695 GCF_057961495.1 Streptomyces sp. P5F9
GTCCCAGACCACGACCCCGCCCCGGACCCAGAACCCTCCCGCGTTCGTCCGGCCCCTCGGACATATTGCGATAATCGGTCTCATGATCGAAGCGCGGCGGCTCCATATCCTCCGTGCGGTGGCAGACCACCGCACCGTGACGGCGGCGGCCGCCGCGCTGTATCTCACGCCCTCGGCGGTCTCGCAGCAGCTCGCCGCCCTGGAGCAGGAGACCGGGCACCGGCTGGTCGAGCGGGGTGCCAAGGGCGTGCGGCTGACCCCGGCCGGTGAGATCCTGCTCAGCCATACCAATGTGGTGCTGGCCCAGCTGGAGCGGGCCGAGGCGGAGCTCGCCGCGTACAGCTCGGGTGCGGCCGGCACGGTCACCGTCGCCGCGTTCGCGACCGGCATCGCACAGGTCGTAGCGCCCGCCGTGACCCGGCTCGCCCGCCTCGCGCCCGGCATCCGCATCCGCGTCCAGGACGCCGAGGGCGACGCCAGTCTGCCGATGGTGCTGGACCGGCAGGTGGATGTCGCGGTCGCCGTCGAGTACCGCGGGGCCCCGCCCGCCGACGACCCGCGCCTGACCCATCTCCCGCTCTACGCCGAGCCGTTCGACGCGGTCGTCCCGGTCACCCACCGCCTCGCCGACGCCCACGAGGTCCCCCTCGCCGAACTGGCCAAGGACCCGTGGATCGGCCCATACCCCGGCAACCCCTGCCACGAGGTCGTCGTCCTGGCCTGCGAGAACGCCGGATTCCAGCCCCGCCTCGAACACTCCTCGGACGACTTCCGTGCCGTGGTCGCCCTGGCATCCGCCGACGCGGGCGTGG
Organism: Streptomyces sp. P5F9; assembly: GCF_057961495.1. Taxonomy (NCBI): domain Bacteria; kingdom Bacillati; phylum Actinomycetota; class Actinomycetes; order Kitasatosporales; family Streptomycetaceae; genus Streptomyces; species Streptomyces sp. P5F9. The sequence goes on from NZ_JBXVPZ010000764.1 coordinate 813, forward strand.
CCCTCGTCCCCCGCTCGGCGCTCCGCGGCATGGACCTGACGGGAGTCGTCGTCCGGCCCGTCGACGGGGTGGCCCCGACCCGCCGGGTCTTCGCTGCCGTACGACGCGGCACGGAGGAGCACCCGCTGATCCGTCCGGTCCTGGACGCGTTGGAAGAAGTGGCCCGGACGTAACCTCGTCTTCTCATATGCGGGATATCGTCCCGGATATGAGATCCGAGGAAGCGGTGACAACTCTCGACCCCGTGGACGTCCGACTCGGCGTCCGGCTCGCCGAGCTGCGGGCCGAACACGGCTGGTCCCTGGGCGAGTTGGCGGAGCGGAGCGGGGTGAGCCGCTCGACCCTGTCCCGCGCCGAGCGCGCCGAGATCAGCCCCACCGCCTCCCTCCTCAACCGCCTGTGTGGCGTCTACGGCCGGACGACGTCCCAACTCCTCAGCGAGGTGGAGGCCGAACCCGCCCTGCTGGTCCGCGCCGCCGAGCAACCGGTGTGGGAGGACCGCGCCTCCGGTTTCGTACGGCGATCCGTGTCACCCCCGCACACCGGGCTGCGCGGCGAACTCGTCGAGGGGCGGCTCCGGCCGGGCGCCGACCTCGCCTACGACCGGCCGCCCGTGCCCGGCCTGGAACAGCACATCTGGGTCCTGGAGGGCGCCCTCGACGTGACGGCCCAGGACACCGAGCACCATCTGGACGCGGGTGACTGTCTGCGGCTGCGGGTGTGGGGACCGACGCGGTTCCGGTGCTCGGGTCCTGACGACGTGCGCTACGTACTGGCGGTGGTGTTGCCGTGAAGGCGACGGCGAAGGCGAAGGCGACGGTGACGGTGACGGTGCGGGGTCTGGACGCGCCTCAACTGCTCGCCGCCGTGGGTGAGTTGGCGGACTTGCTAGTCGACACGGTGGACGACGGCGCCTCGATCGGGTTCCTCGCTCCGCTCGGCCGTGCGGCTGCCGTCGACTGGTGGCGGGAGCGTGCTGACGGTGTGGCCGCCGGGCAACTCGCCGTGTGGGTGGCGCTGAGCGGCGACCGGGTCGTCGGCACGGTGAGCCTCGCCTTCCCTGACAAGCCCAACAGCCGCCACCGCGCCGAGTTGGTCAAGCTGATGGTGCACCGGGAGGCCAGGGGATCGGGGCTCGGCCGTCGGCTCCTGACCGTCGCCGAGACCGCGGCCGTCGCCGCCGGCATCACCCTCCTCCACCTCGACACCGAGACCGACAGCCCCGCCGAGCACCTGTACCGCTCGGCCGGCTGGACCCGGGCCGGCGTGATCCCGGACTACGCGGCGAGTCCGGCCGGGGTGCTGCGGCCCACGACGCTGTACTACAAGCGCGTGGGAGAGGAAAAGGGAGGCAGGGCGGACGTCGGGTCGGATGCGGAGGCGGACTTGGGGGCGGGCACTCCCACCAGGTGATTGTCAGTGGCAGCCGCTATCTTGCGAGTCATGCCGGATGCCGAAGACGTACGCCGTATCGCCCTCTCCCTCCCGGACACGACGGAGAAGATCGCCTGGAACATGCCCACCTTCCGGGTCGCCGGAAAGATGTTCGTCACCGTGCCCGAGGAGGAGACCTCCATCGCGGTGCGCTGCCCCAAGGAGGAGCGCGACGAACTGGTCATGGCCGAACCGGAGAAGTTCTGGATCGCCGACCACGAGGCGGGCTTCGCCTGGGTCCGGGCCCGCCTCTCCGCGCTGGACAGCGAGGACGAACTCCGTGACATTCTCGCCGACTCCTGGCGCCAGGCGGCCCCGCCCCGACTCCTGGACGCCTACCCCGAGTTGGGCCTCCCCTCCGGGTCCGGCGACTGAAATTCCCTCGGGCGTTGTCAGTGCCGCGTGGCATCATCCGGAAGCGGGAGTGGGAGCCGGGACGGAGGGGGACC
>NZ_JBXVPZ010000765.1:0-2693 GCF_057961495.1 Streptomyces sp. P5F9
CCTCCCGCCGAGGAGTCGACCCCGCCGGCCAGCCCCAAGCCGTCGACGACGCCTCCCACCTCCGCGCACGTCCCGCCGCTGAAGTCGTCGCCCTCGCCCACTCCGAAGGCGACGCCGAACGGTGGCAACCAGCCGCTGGCGGAGACCGGTTCCAGCGCGCCGGTCGGCCTCATCGCGGGCGGTGCCGCTCTGGTCATCGCCCTGGGCGCCGGTGGGATCTACGCGGCCGGCCGCGCCCGCCGCTCCTCCTGACCCAGACACGCCCGGCGTGAACTGACCGCCCCGTCCCGTGAGTTGTCACGGGGCGGGGCTCACGGCCGTGGCCAGGGACGCCCGCCGATCCGCTCGATGTCGGTGTTGAAGCGTCGTAGAAAAGCCGCGAAGGCGTCGATGTCCTCGTCCGACCAGTCGTCCATGATCTGGTCCAGGGAACGGACGAGACCCTCGCGCTCCTCGTCGAGCATCCGCGCGCCCAGGTCCGTGATGCGGAACTTGCGGGCCATGCCGCCCTGCGGATCGGGGATACGCTCCACCAGACCGGACCGCATGGCGGCCGCCGTCTGCCGGTTGAGGGTGGACGTGTCGAGACCGAAGGCGTCGCTCAACTCGCCGATGGACATGGGCCCTTGGATGCGGATCCGGCTCAACAGGATGTAGGCGCTGCGCTCCAGCACGCCGTCCTTGCGGCGCCCGCCCTTCTGCGCGAGCAACCCGTGCCGGCTGAGAAGCATCTGCTCGTACTCGACCTCGCGCGTGCGCCTGTCCATCGGTCCGCTGCCTCCTGCTTCCTGCCGATGCCGCCGCCGTGTCCTGCGCTCGGGGGCGGCCCGGCCCATCCTCGCACGACGGTATGCATCATCCCCATCACATGGCTGATACATACGATGTGTACGATGCACATTCCTTCGTATCCCGACTGAACAGACATGCCGAGGAGTCCCGTCATGGACGCCCCCCAGCCTTCAGCCCGCGCAGGCGGCGTGATCGCCACGCTGGCCTTCGCCGGCACCACCGCGGCGATCATGCAGACGCTGGTCACCCCGCTCATCGCCGACCTGCCGGAGATGCTGCACACCTCGTCCTCGAACGCCGCGTGGGTGATCACCGCCACGCTGCTGGTGGCCGCGGTCTGTGTGCCGGTCGTCGGTCGTCTCGGTGACCTTCTGGGCAAGCGCCGCATGCTGCTCGCCTGCTCCGTCCCGCTGATCGTGGGCTCGGTGGTCTGCGCGCTCTCCTCCTCCGTCGTCCCGATGATCGTCGGACGCGGTCTGCAGGGCATGGGCATGGGCATGGTCCCCCTCGGCATCGCCCTCCTCCGGGACGTGGTCCCGCAGGAGCGACTGAGCCCCTCCATCGCGCTGGTCAGCGCCTCCATGGGCATCGGCGGCGGCCTCGGCCTGCCGATCGCCGCGGCCATCGCGCAGTACGCCAACTGGCGTGCCCTGTTCTGGGGTTCGGCCGCTCTCGCCGCGGTCGTCGCCACGCTGATCTGGTTCCTGATCCCGGACGTACCGGCCGCCGCCAAGGGCCAGCGCTTCGACGCCCCCGGCGCCCTCGGCCTCGCCGTCGGCCTCGTCTGCCTGCTCCTCGGCATCTCCAAGGGCGCCGACTGGGGCTGGGGTTCGGCCACCGTGCTGGGCCTGTTCACCGTCGCGATCGTGGCCTTCCTGGCCTGGGGCGTGTGGGAGCTGCGTACCGCCGACCCGCTGATCGACCTCCGGACGACGGCCCGACCCCGGGTCCTGATCACCAACATCGCCTCGGTCTTCGTCGGCGTCGGCATGTACTCCAGCATGCTGGTCGTCCCGCAGCTGCTCCAGTTCCCCGAGGCCACCGGCTATGGCCTGGGCCAGTCGATGCTCGCGTCCGGCCTGTGGATGGCGCCCGGCGGCATCATGATGATGATCGTCTCCCCGCTCGGCGGAAAGCTCACCAACGCCCGCGGCCCGAAGTTCACCCTGATCAGCGGCGTCCTGGTCATCACCGCCGGCTACGCCCTGTCGATGGGCCTGATGAGCTCCGCCTGGGGCCTGATGCTCGTCTGCATCGTCATCAACAGCGGCGTCGGCCTCGCCTACGGCGCGATGCCCGCCCTCATCATGAGCTCGGTCCCCCTCTCCGAGACCGCCGCGGCGAACGGCTTCAACACCCTGATGCGCTCTCTCGGCACCTCGATCGGCGCCGCGGTGATCGGCGTGGTCCTCGCCCAGATGACCACCACGGCAGGCGGCTACACCTTCACCTCTGAGGGCGGCTTCCGCACGGGCCTCATCATCGGCGGCGGCGTCGCCCTGCTGGCGGCGCTGGTCGCGGCGGCGATCCCGGCGGTACGGGCAGCCGCGCCGACCGAGGAGAAGGCCGAGCAGGTCGGCGCGCTGGAGGAAGCGGGGGTCGAATCCTGACCTCGGTGGGCTGAACGTACGGGGTGTACTGCCCGGCGCTGGAGGATCGAGGGATCGGTCTCCTACGTCGGGCAGCGTGCTGTCTTGGCGTCAACTCCCTTGTGGGTAGAGGCCCTTGGGGAACGTTGGTCGGGTGTGGGGCGCCGGTCCTGGACTGGGGTCGGGTCCAACTGCGGGCGGTACACGGCCGTAGACAGGTCTCCGCCGCCGAACTCGCGCCGCGATCAGCTCAGTTGCGCGGCCCGAGGCCCTGTAGCGCGTCGTTGAGCTGGGTCGCGGTGAGGGCGGGGG
>NZ_JBXVPZ010000766.1:0-2664 GCF_057961495.1 Streptomyces sp. P5F9
GGGCGGGGTGGTGGCGAAGGTCGTTCGCAGGGACTGTTCGGGGGTCGGGGCGCTGTCCTGGACGTCGCCGGCCAGGTCCTCCAGCGCGTCGGTGGCCGCCATCTGGTCGGCGGCGGCCTGCAGTTGCGCGGTGACGACGGCGGCGATCTCCCTGTCGCGGTCGGCGACTTCGTCCGCGGCCTCGGCCACTTCGCGCCGGGCGTCGGTCTCCTTCTTCGTGGCGACCTGGAGGTCGTGGGCAGCGACGGCCTCGATCTCCGCGTCCTCCCGCTCCTTCTCCACGGCCTCCTCGTGGTTGTCCTCCTCCTCGCTGATGCGGTCCGGTCCGACCGCGACGATGTGCTCCGCCCGCGCCAGCACCGGCCGGGCTGCGGTGAGCGCGGCCGTCGCCTGCTGGATCGCGTTGTCGGCGGCGGTGATCGCCGGGAGCACGGCCTGCACGCGAGGGTCGCCGGCGACATCGGGCGCGGGGGTGTGCAGGCGCGGGGCGCCGGATGCGGCGGGGACCGGGGCGGGAGCGGTGCTCGACTGCCCGTTCGTCGCGGCCTGTTGGGCGGCGGCCCGTGCGGCGTTCTCGGCCTGCGTCAGCTCGGCCAGGGCCGCCTGAAAATCGTGGCGGCCCTTGGTCTCGTCCCGCTCGTGCTGCTTGATGACCGGCGGCAGTGTCGTGGCGGTCCGCCGTGCCTCCGCGAGGTCGCGCTTGAGCCGCTCGACCAGTGCCTCCGCCTGGCGCGCGGCCCTGGCGGAGTCGGCGGCCGTCTTCCTCGCCCGGGTATGGGCGGTGGTCGCGTCCGTGACCGCGCGCTTCGCCTCCTCGTGGGTTTCCACGGCTTCCGTGTACGCCTGGTTTGCCTCCCTGCGGGCAGCGAAGCGGAGGTTCAGCAGCTGCGGGGTGTCGGCGAGCGTGTCCGTGGCGGTGTACAGGAGTTCGGCCTGGGCGTCGAAGGCGTTCCACGCGGTGCTCAGGTCGGGGTCGGCGGTGACGAGGGCACCATCGGGGGTGAACTCCCAGCGGCGGATGCCCTGCGGGTCACGCGTCATCAGCTCCAGCGGGCGGTTGCCGAGCACGGCCGCACGCGAGGCCCCGTAGAGCGCCTGGCCGAGCCGGGTGCCCTGCGGGTCGGCGCCGAGAGCGACCCAGACCTGGACACCGTGACTGCCCGCAGGGATCGCGGAGTTGAGGCGCTCGGGCAGCGTGTGCGGTTCTACGGTGGCCCAGTCGGGGACGAGTGCCGGCAGGTCGTGGAGGTTCGGCGGGGTCTCCGCCGGGGTGAGCAGACCGTGGCCGAGGAGGTCACGCTCCTCGATGCGGAGAGTGACCGTACCGGTGACGTGACGGGTGCCCTGCGGTCCCTCCACAAGCAGGTGCGCGTCCACATCGACGACGTAACTCCGCGTCCCCCGCGCCCCGTTGGCGGGCGCGGAGGTACTGCCGGACTTCAGCCAGTCACGGCGGCTGCCGGTGGTCGTGCCGCCGAAGGCCGAGGGCTGGGTCTGCCGTTGCGCGAGCGGGACGTTGACCCCGCCGAGCTGGCGATTGTTGTCCTCACCGCTCAGGCGGTACGTGAGCGAGGTCGCGAAGGAGTGGTCCGCGCCCGCGGCGGTGCTCACCGTGTCGGTGGTGTTGTGGAGCTGGTCGAGCGTGACGTCGTCGGCGTGGGTGGAGCGGCGCGGGTTGTAGAGCGTGACCGCGATCGACGGGGCCTGGTCGGGTGCCCCTTCGAAGGGCGCGGTGCCGGGCATCTTGCGGGTGAGGTCGGCGACCAGCCGGGGACGGTCGAGGGAGACCCGTCCAGCCTGGATCAACTGGCCGAGCCGGACGGCCTGCCCCTCCACCGACACGGAGGTGATCTGCGCGTGCCAGCCTCCCAGGCGGCGCGGCGCGACGTTGTTCAGCGCCGTCTCCAGGTGCGCCCAGCCGTCGAAGTGGAACGCCGGCGTCGGTCCCACCGGGTGGAACATCTGCGCGTCGGTGAGATAGGGGCCGGCCGGCCGCACGGTATTGCGCGGGTCGGCGCCGGACTCGGCGGACGCTGCGGTCACCGTGGCCGTCGGTACGGGCACGTTGGTCTCGGTGCCGGTGAACCGCAGCGCCAAGCGGACCGGGACGGTGTCGGTGCGCTCGTTGCCGCCCGCCAGCAGCCTGTCGATCCACTGGCGTACGTCCCCGTCCGCGTCGGCCCAGGCGATGACACCGTGCTGGATGAGACCGCCGATGACGTTCGGCGGCCAGTCCACGACCAGCGCGGAACGGACCGTCAGCTCGTAGTCGTACTGGAGGCCGTCGAAGTCGGCACCGTTGTCCGTACGCAGCCAGAACCGGTTGTCGGCCGTGGTCGCCCGCCGGGCCGAGATGCTGCTGGCCGACTGCGGGGTGAACCCCACCTCCGCACGGTCCGTCGTCTGGGGATCGGGACCCTGGTCCGGACGGAGATAGCGGACCCCCGGCGTGACCGGGAGCTGCGCCTGCCCGATCGAGGCGCGGACGGCACTGCGGCCCGCGGCGGTGTGCGACTGCCACTGTTCGAGACCCGAACCGGGGGTGGAGGTGCCTCGGAGACCGGCCAGGTTCTGGGCCGCCCGGGGCCTCGCCCGCAGCATGACCTCGACCAGCCGCTCACCGCCGTAACCGTGGTGACGGAAGTGGAAACGGGTGGTGGCCGG
>NZ_JBXVPZ010000767.1:0-2650 GCF_057961495.1 Streptomyces sp. P5F9
TCCCGAAGCCCCGCTCGCCCCGTCGAAAGGAACCCCATGTCCCCCGCCCAGACCGCCGTGACCGCCGTACTCACCGAGAAGTTCGAGGTCAGCGCCGGGAGCATCCGGCCGGAGGCCACTTTGGAGAGCCTCGATCTCGACTCCCTCGCGCTGGCCGAACTCGCCCTCGCGCTCCAGGAGCAGCTCGGGATTCCGGTCGCGGAGGAAGAGGCCGCCAAGAACAGCACCGTGGGTGAGCTCGTCGCCGCGCTGAACGCCAAGCGGGAGCGATGAGGGCGGCGTCCGCGCCCGTGTCCGTCACCGGCCTGGGGCTCATCACCCCGGCCGGGGTCGGCCGCGAGGAGACCTGGAGGGGGGTCCTGAGCGGGCGGTCCGCCGGTGCCACGGACCCCGAACTCAAGGGCTGTGCCGTGGACTTGTCCTGCCGTATCCCGCTGATGACCCCGGAGCAGGCGCGGATCGGCGGCGGGAAGGCCTGGCGCATGGGCCGGTTCAGCCAGCTCGCCGTGCTCGCGGCGCGCGAGGCCGTCGCCGACGCCGGGCTCGACCCGGCCGGGTGGGACGGGGCGCGGGTCGCCGTGGTGATCGGTTCGGGGCTGGCCGGGGCCGCGCATCTGGAGGACCAGACGATCCGCCAGCACCAGGGCGGTCCCGAGCTGGTGTCGCCCGCGCTCGTGCCCATGCTGATCTCCAACATGGCCGCCGGGGAAGTGCTGTTGGACCTCGGCGCCCATGGTCCGTCCCTGGCGACCGAGACCGCGTGCGCCTCCGGGGCCAGTGCCCTGGCCGTCGCACGGGGGCTGCTGCTCGCCGGGCTGTGCGACATCGCGGTGGCGGGCGGCGCGGAGGCGGCCGTCACCCCGGTGATCACGTCCGGCTTCCAGCGGATGGGCGCGCTGTCGTCCCGGGTCGACGAACCCGCCGCCGCCTCACGGCCGTTCGCCGCGGACCGGGACGGGTTCGTGATCTCCGAGGGGGCCGCGATCCTCGTCCTGGAACGGGAGGCGGACGCGCGGGCGCGTGGAGTGCGGCGGTACGCCCGGCTCGCGGGCGCCGGTCAGACGTCCGACGCGTATCACCCGACTGCCCCTGCTCCGGGGGGAGTTCACGCCGCGCTGGCGCTGCGGTCGGCACTCGCGGAGGCGGGGCTGCGCCCGGCGGACGTCGATCACGTGAACGCGCACGGGACTTCGACGCCGCTCAACGACCTGACCGAGGCGGAGTTGATCGCGCGGGTGCTGCCGCACCGGCCGAGTGTCACCGCCGCCAAGGGTGTTCTCGGGCACAGTCTCGGCGCGGCCGGCGCGATCGAGGCGGCGCTCACCGCCCTGACCGTCCACCGCTCCACCGTCCCGCCGATCGCCAACCTCACCCCGGACAACCTCCCCTTCGACCTGGACTGCGTCACGGGCGCACCCCGCGACCAGCGCGTCCGGGCCGCCGTCAGCCACTCCTTCGGGTTCGGCGGGCACAACGTGGTGCTGCTCCTCACCGCCGAGGACTGACGACAACTGACCAAGGGCTGAACCGGATTGAAGTGAGGAGGGCCCAATGACCGTTCACAGCACCATCGTTCACGCCACCGTCCACATCCCCGAGGGACGCCAGAGCGTGGCCGCGGTGGAGGACCGTTTCCGGGCGGGCAGCCCCGCCGTACCGCTGTCGCGCGGGGTGCTCCAGCGCATGTACGGCCTGGCCGAGCGCACCGTGGCCGACGACCTGGAGCAGCCCTCCGACCTGGCCGCGCACGCGGCCCGGCGCCTGTTCGAGGACACCGGCACCGCTCCGGGCACCGTCGACCTGCTCCTCTACGCCGGCATCCTCGCCGACATGGAGGAGCCGGCCACCGCCCATGTCGTCGCCGACAAACTCGGCCTGGGCTGCCCGGTGTTCGACCTGAAGAACGCCTGCAACGGAGTCCTCAACGCTCTTGAGGTCGCCGACGCGTTCATCCGGAGCGGGCAGTACCGGCGGGTGCTGGTGACCACCGCCGAGGTCAGCACCCGGGAGAGCCGCTGGCAACTGGACGACCCCGCCGACCTGTTGACCGCGCTGCCCAGCCTCAGCACCGGCGACATGGGCTCGGCCCTGCTGGTGGAGGCGGGCGACCGGCCCGGCATTCTCGGGTCGCGGTTCTTCGCCAACTCCTGGGGATGGCGCGCGGCGACCCTGCCCAACCCGTACGCGCAGCACCGCACGCTCGGCCATCTCCGCATCGACTCCGCCCAGTTGGTGGGGTCGTTCGAGGGGCTGCCCGGCAAAGTGCGGGGCGCGCTGCGGGAGTTGGGCGTCCAGGGTGACGATCTCGATCTCGTCTGTGTGCATCAGCCGTCGGTGCCGTTCACCAAGGTCGTCTGCGACTGGGTGGGCGTGGACCCGAGCCGCATCCTGGCGACCTTCCCCACCCACGGCAACGTGGCGACCAACACCATCCCCCTCCAGCTCGCCGCCGCTCTCGACAGCGGCCGCCTCCAACGCGGCGACCTGGTGGGCATGTTCGGCTTCGCGAGCGGGGCGAGTGCGGGGGTGGTCGTCTGCCGCTGGTGAACGCCCTGGGGGAAAAGCCGCCGGTGAACCGCGGCACCCCCCGAGCCCCCGACACCGTACGAACGCGAAGGCACAAGGCACCATGACCACGACCCGCACCCCC
>NZ_JBXVPZ010000768.1:0-2642 GCF_057961495.1 Streptomyces sp. P5F9
CCCCGACGCCCTCCTAGGCCCCGCCGAAATCCGCGAACTGGCCGCCGCCCTGAACGTCCGCCCCACAAAACAACGCGGCCAGAACTTCGTGATCGACGCGAACACGGTCCGCCGCATCGTCCGCACCGCAGACGTCCGCCCCGACGACGTGGTGGTGGAGGTCGGCCCCGGCCTGGGCTCACTCACACTCGCGCTGCTCGAAGTGGCCGACCGGGTCACCGCCGTGGAGATCGACGACACCCTCGCGAGCGCACTCCCGGCGACGGTCGCCGCGAGGATGCCGGACCGGGCGGACCGTTTCGCGCTGGTGCACTCGGACGCCATGCAGGTGACCGAGCTGCCGGGCCTCGCCCCGACCGCGCTGGTAGCCAACCTGCCGTACAACGTGGCCGTACCGGTCCTCCTCCACATGCTGGAACACTTCCCGACCATCGAACGCACCCTGGTGATGGTCCAGGCGGAGGTCGCCGACCGCCTGGCCGCGCCGCCCGGTTCGAAGGTGTACGGCGTCCCGTCCGTGAAGGCGAACTGGTACGCCGAGGTCAAGCGGGCAGGCTCCATCGGCCGCACGGTCTTCTGGCCGGCCCCGAACGTGGACAGCGGCCTGGTGGCACTGACCCGCAGGTCCGAGCCGCTGAAGACAACAGCGACCCGTCGCGAGGTCTTCGCCGTGGTCGACGCGGCCTTCGCGCAACGCCGCAAGACCCTGCGGGCGGCGCTCGCGGGCTGGGCGGGGTCGGCGGCGGCGGCGGAGGCGGCACTGGTGGCCGCCGGGGTGTCCCCGCAGGCGCGCGGCGAGTCGCTCACCGTGGAGGAGTTCACGCGCATCGCGGAGAACAAGGCGGGCGCCGGGGCCGAGGCCGGTGCCGGGAACAATCTAGGCGCCGAAGGGGAGGCAGCTGCCGACCGCACCGCGCACACCGGGCAGCACGCGCCCGCACCGAAGACGGCCGCTGCGCGGGCCGCCCGAGCCGAGAACGCCCAACACGAGGAGCCCGGCAAGTGACCGACACCGCCTCGGCCCCTGTCAAGGTCACCGTCCACCACGAGGAGCTCGGCAAGTGAGCGTCGCCATCCGGCCCCCCGCTCAAGCCGCCGTCCACCACAACGAGCCCGGCAAGTGACCGTCCCCGCCCCGGTTTTCACCAAGGCCACCCCCCAGCACAAGGAGCCCGGCAAGTGAGTGTCACCGTCCGCGTCCCCGCGAAGGTCAACGTCCAGCTCGCGGTGGGGGCAGCCCGCCCCGACGGTTTCCACGACCTGGCCAACGTCTTTCTCGCGGTCGGCCTCCACGACGAGGTCACCGTGACCCCCGCCGACGAACTCCGGGTCACCTGCGCGGGCCCGGACGCGGCCCAAGTCCCCCTGGACCGTACGAACTTGGCGGCGCGGGCGGCCGTAGCACTCGCGGAGCGGTACGGCCGTAGCCCCGCCGTGCACATCCACATCGCCAAGGACATCCCCGTTGCCGGCGGCATGGCGGGCGGCAGTGCGGACGGTGCGGGCGCGCTGGTGGCGTGCGACGCGCTGTGGGGTACCGGAGCCTCGCGGGCCGAACTGCTCGACATCTGCGCGGAGTTGGGCAGCGATGTGCCGTTCGGTCTGGTGGGCGGGGCGGCGCTCGGCATCGGGCGCGGCGAGAGGCTGACCGTCCTGGAGACCGGCGGCACCTTCCACTGGGTGTTCGCGATGGCGGAGCGCGGGCTGTCCACCCCCGCTGTCTTCCGGGAGTTCGACCGCTTGGGCGAGGGCACCGACATCCCCGAGCCGGTCGCCTCCCGGCCACTCCTCGACGCGCTCGCGAAGGGCGACCCGGACGCGCTCGCCGCCGCCGTCTCCAACGACCTTCAGCCCGCCGCCCTTTCGCTCTTCCCGGAACTCGCCGACACCCTCGCCGCGGGCCGCACCGCCGGCGCCCTCGCCGCGCTCGTCTCCGGCTCGGGCCCGACGACGGCGTTCCTCGTCCGCGACCCCGGTGCGGCGGCGAAGGTGGCGGAGGCGCTGACGGCCTCCGGAACCTGCCGGACGGTCCGTACGGCGACGGGCCCGGCGGCGGGGGCGACCGTGATCGACCGATCTTCACGCGGGGCCCACGGAACACCCGCCTGACCTGCAAAAATACACGTGTTCGGTGTCATCCAAACCACGTGGATTCAATGTTCGGCAATCGACCCCGAGGCCCCTTTTGTGGCGTATGTCTCGCAGGCGCGGCTGGCATGATCAGCCAACCCCGGTCCTGGCCACCCTCGCCGCCCTCGTCATGGGGCTCGCGGTCAGCAGCATGCACTACACCGGGATGTACGCCGTGAGCGTCGCCCTCGCGCCCAGCGGCGCGGCCCTGTCCGGCGCCCCCGCCACGGAGTTCATCTTCCCGCTCGCGGTCGTGCTCGGCTCGTCCTCTTCCTGGCCTCCGCCTACGTCGCCCTGTCCCCGACCGGCAAGCGCCACGAGTCGGCCTTCGCGGCGGAGCTGCTGCGCGAGGTCGAACTCGCCACGGTCTGAACCGACTTCGCCCGCCCTACGGCGAACACACCTGCCGCGACGACGCCCCGGCACAGGCTCCCACCGCGCCCACCCCAAACCCCCAGGGCTGCACGCTCACACCCCGCCCACCCCAACCCCCTAGGGGCGCGGTGGGAGCC
>NZ_JBXVPZ010000769.1:0-2638 GCF_057961495.1 Streptomyces sp. P5F9
GCGAGGCCGTTCAGCAGCCCGAGCCAGGCCCGGCCCAGTTCCTCTACGTCGGTTTCGTCCAGCAACGCGTCGGGCCAACTCAGGGTGAGCGTCAACTCGGGACCGCTCGCGGTGTCCGCGACCACGGCTCCCGCATCGAGAGCGTGCAGCACCGGCATGCCCGGATCGGCAGCGCCACCGACGGCCGTGTCCCCGGCCGACTGCCACGGCTCGGCCGAACTCGCCCCGGCACCACCGGCGGTCGCGAACCGGCCCAGGTAGTTGAACCCGACCTGCGGCGCCGGCAGACCCGCCAACACCGGCGCCGTCTCCGGATTCAGGTGACGCAACAGGCCATGGCCGAGACCGTCCCCGGGCACCGCCTGCACCTGCTCCTTCACCCGCTTCACCAGCGCACCGGCCGCCGTACCGCCTGCCGTAGCCTCCGTCAGGTCCACGCCGGAGGCGTCCAGCCGTACCGGATAGGCGGCGGTGAACCAGCCCACCGTCCGCGACAGGTCCATGCCCGCCGACAACGGCTCGCGGCCATGCCCCTCGACCTCCACCAGGAACCCGCCCGGCTCAGCCCCGAAGCCCGGCCGCCACCCCGCCACCGCACCGGCCAGCGTCGCCAACAGCACCTCATGCAGACCGCAGTGGAACACCCCTGGCACCTCGCCGACGAGCATTGCGGACTCACCCACCGGAACCGACCAGGAGCAACGACGCAAGGACGCAACCGTGTCGACGGCGGGGTCCAGCGCGCGGCGGCCGATCAGCGGCTCACCGGCGGTGCCCACCAGTTCGGCCCACTTCGCCAACTCCCGGACCCGCTGCGGGTCTTCCGCCGACCGCTCCAACTCCCGGGCCCAGGTGCGGAAGGAGGTCGGCGCCGGTTCGAGGACCGGTCGCCGTCCTACGGCCGCCGCCTCGCACGCGGTCCCCAGATCCTGCGCCAGGACGCGCCATGACACCCCGTCGACCGCCAGGTGATGAGCCGCCAGCACAATCCGACCGACCCGGCCCGGCCCGGCGTCCACCCACACCACCTGCACCATCACCCCGGCCGCCGGATCCAACCGCGCCACCGCCTGCCGAGCGGCCTCCACCGCCACCCGGTCCAACTCACCCTCAGCGAGGCCTACAGCATCCACCCGGACCACCAGCCCGGACACGTCGATCTCACCCGCCTCCGGAACCACCAGCGTCCGAAGGTCGCTCCCGGTCCGGGCCCGCAGCATCCCGTGCGCCCGCAACAGCGCATCCACGCCTGACGCCAGCACACCCACACCCAGCCCGGCCGGCGCACCGATCACCGTCCACTGAGCGAACTCGCCCCGCAGCGCGTACGCGCCCATCGACCGCATCGCCGGGGTCCACGGCACCTCACCGACACCCGTGTCCGCGGCTGCGGTCTGCCCCGCCGCCCCACCGGACACCGCGACCGCCACCAGCGCCAACCGTTCCGGCGTCTTCTCCTCGAACACCTGCCGCGGCGAAACGGTCCACCCTGCGGTACGGGCCCGGGAAGCGAGCTGCATCGACATGATGGAATCGCCGCCCAACTCGAAGAACCCGTCCCCGACCCCGACGGCCTCCAGCCCCAACACCTCGGCGAACAGGGCGCAGAACACCTTCTCGGCAGGCGTCGCGGGCGCACGGGTGGCAACGGAGTTGAGGTCGGGCGCGGGCAGGGCGGAGCGGTCGATCTTCCCGTTGACGGTGAGCGGGAACGCGTCGAGGACGACGACCGCCGACGGAACCATGTACTCCGGCAGCCGGGTGGCCGCGAACTCCCGTACGTCCTCGGCGTCCACATCACCGACGGTGTAGCCGATCAGGCGGCCGTCCCGCGCCAACACCACCGCCCGCTCGACCTGCGCATGGGCGGCCAACACCGCCTCGACCTCGCCGAGTTCGACCCGGAACCCGCGGATCTTCACCTGCGCGTCCGCACGCCCGACGAACTCCAGCTGCCCGGCCGACGTCCAGCGGGCCAGGTCCCCGGTGCGATACATCCGCCCGCTGCCGTCACCGAACGGGCACGCGACAAACCGCTCCGCCGTCAGATCCGCTCGGCCGATATAACCGCGGGCCAGACCCGAACCCGCGATGTACAACTCGCCCGCCACGCCTACCGGAACAGGCCGCAAGAACGCATCCAGGACGTAGGTGCGGGTGTTGGGCAGCGGACGGCCGATCGCCGGCGGCGCGTCCTCACCCGTGATGCCCTCCTCCAACAGGACAGCGGTGGTGATGACGGTGGCCTCGGTGGGCCCATACGAGTTCCACACCCGGGCGCCTTCACGCCACCTGGCCGCCAGACCGGCCTCAAGCCGCTCCGCACCCAAGACCCAATTCCCCACCCCCGCAACCGACTTCGGCTCCAGGGCCCCCAACAACGACGGCACCACACTCGCGCTCTCGACACCGTTGAACTCGACCATCGCGGCGAGAGCAGACGGGTCCTGTCGCTCTTCGGACGAGGCGATCGCCAACGTGCCCCCGGCCGCCAGCGTGACCGCCACGTCCAGCACCGCCGCATCGAAACTGAACGACGCGAACTGCAACGCCGTATGCCCAGGCTCCACACCGAGAACGGGACCCATAGCCGACGCCAGATTCGCCACGGAGGCGTGCTCCACCGCCACACCCTTCG
>NZ_JBXVPZ010000770.1:0-2635 GCF_057961495.1 Streptomyces sp. P5F9
GGTGGGGGCCGTCACCTGCTGGGCCTGGTGGCGGATCTCCCGGGCGGCCCGCCGGAAGACCGACTCGATGGCCGCGGAGCCGCGCACGGTGTCGATCAGCGCGTCGTCCGGTATCCGCACCAGACCCGGGCGCGGGTTGCCCCGGTTGTCGGTCGCGGCGAGACGGCGCGTGTCGGCCGCGTCGACCGGACGCGGCGCCCCGTCGGCCCGTACGGGCGGCGCGGGGGTCGTCGCGGGTGCGTGGGTACGGCCGTGCGGCACCGCCAGCCGCAGCGTGCCGGTGACCGTCGGCGCGACGGGCGGTGCGGGGGCAACGGGCGGTACACCGGCGGCAGTTGGGGCCGGTACGGCGGCCGGTGCCGGTACGGCGGCCTGGTTCAGGTTCCGCCCGAACCGCTCGCTCGGCTCGACCCCGTCGTCCGCGTACAGGTCCAGGGCCAACCGCACCGGCACGTCGAACGCGTGGCTGTCCTGGTTGGTGGCGATGAAGAACTGGTCGTGGCCGGTGGCGCCGCCCACGGTGTCGCCGTGCGTGATCTGCCGGCCGTACTGGTGGTCGCCCCCGAACGCGATGGACCCCCAGCTGCGCAACGGCCCGCCGACACTGCCCAACGCCCCGAACGCACCGCTGTACGACTCACCGCGCTGCTCGGCGTCACTGCCCGCCATCTGCGCCAGACCCATGACCTGGATACCCGGCAGAACGAGGTCATGAGTGCTGGCCTGCCCGGTGTCCCGTTCCGCGGTGAGCAACAGGCGGACCCGACGGACGCCCGTGTCCGAGCTGTTGGGCACCTCGAAGTGCAGAGCGTGTCCGCCGTCGACCATCGCATCGGTGGCAGCGCGCAGCCCGGTGCGGGAACGGGCCTCCTTCAGCCGGCGCAGGTTGTTGAGCTGGGCGTGCAGCCGGATCTGGTGCTCGGGCTCATGGCCGCGCACCATGCCGTGAGCGGACGGCAGGAAGCCTTCACGGCGCAGCCACGTCTCCGCCTCGTCGAACAGACGATCCGTGCCGGTGACGTCGAGCGGCGCCGCGCTCAGCCCGATGCCGTCCAACCGCTCCAGGGAGTCCGGGAGTTCACGCGTCTCGGCGGGGGTCGGCGTGTGCCCGGCGGCGGTCGTCCCGCTCAGGAGCCGCAGATCCATGCCGTGGGTCCGGGGAAGCGCGGGCGCCTGAAGCCGGTTGCCGTCCGGCTGGATCAGGGCGACCCGGTAGGTGACCGCGGTGGGGGCGAGCAGATGGCTCTGGTTGGTGCGGATGGCGTGCATCGTGCCCGCCGAACTGCTCGCGCTGTACGTGTTGGTGACGGTCGCCTGCCCCTGCACGCGCAGACCGAGGCTGCCGCCGATCATGCTCGACGCGTCCGGATGCCCCTGACTGTGGTCGCCGGTGAGGGCGACGGCGGCGGTGCCACTGACCCCGATCCCGCTGGTGTACTTCGAGGAGAGGTCCACCTTCGCGGTGTTGACCAGGTGGCTCTCAAGGTTGATCTGGCCCGCGGTGCTCTGCCGCAGCGGGGTGCTGGTCCCGGGCTCGGTGACCAGGTGCAGCATGCCGACCGCGTTGCCGTCGGCGTCGGTGATCACGGGCGAGTAGAGCCCGCCGTGGATCTGCATCGGCAGCGTGCCGCGCAGCACCTGTTCGGAGAGGAAGTCCGCGACCTGTCCGGCGGCGGTGTCGTCCAGGTGGGTGTGGAACGCCTGGTGGACGTGCTCGTACAGCGCCCGGGGATCGATCACGGAGTCGACGCCGTAGAGCGGGAGGTCGGTCGGCGCGGCGGGCGCGGGCAGCGAACCCGGCGCCGGATCGGCGGTGGTGAGGTGCCGCGGGAACCAGATCGTGGTGGAACCGTGCGACACCGGCCCGCGCCACCCGTCCGTCGCCGGGGCGGTGGCGGGCGCGGTCGGCGCAGCAGGTGCCGCGGTGACCGCGGGGCCGTCGACGCGCACGCGCCAGTGCGTGGTGAACTCCACTGGATCCGAGGGCTCGTTGGAGCGCTGGGCGGAGGTCGTCTGGACGGCCTGCGTGACCGTCGTCGCGTCACTGGCCTGGTTGTGCGTGACGGACAGCGTCACCGACCCGTCCACCGCCCGCACCGGCGTCGGCGCGGTGATCGGGAACGTACCGGTCCACGGCGCCTGGATCGTGCGGTACGTCCCCGACGGCTGGCTGGAGAAGTTCTCCCGCGTGCCGAACCCGCGCCGCTCGACATGCTTGTCCGGGTCACGCGGGTCGAAGCGGCCTTGCCGCAACGAGGCCCGCGCGTCGGAAAGCGTCAGTTGTACGTCGACGGTGCGATCGCGTCCGCCGACCTGGACGGTGATGCGGTGACCGCCGTTCGAGCGCAGGTACGGGAGTTGGAGCGCGAGGTTCTCCCGGCTCAGCGCGTCCTGCACCTGTTCGCGCACCGGCTCGGGCGGGTTGTCGGCATCCAGCCCGAGCGCCTCGTAGACCTGCCGGTGCAGCCCCTGGACCACCTCGTCGGAGAACGGCTCCGGGTACACCAGCCCGACGGTCCCGTCCGGGAGCGCGCCGTACGAGTTCACGTAGCTCGACGGGAGTTGGCCCCGCGCGGGCGGCTGTGCGGTCGGGGCCTGGGAGGTGGGCCAGGTGAGCGAGGCCTCGGTGGGGATG
>NZ_JBXVPZ010000771.1:0-2633 GCF_057961495.1 Streptomyces sp. P5F9
CGCTGGTCCAACCCCCTCCTGCTGATCGCCGCCGCGCTGCTCGTCGTAGGCGCCGTACTGGGCAACTGGTTCGCCCTGCTGCTCGGTTGGCTCATCGCGTACGCCTCCCGGCGGCTGACCGACGCCGAGACGAAGGCGGCGGTGATCGGCCTGCCGACGGCGGCCGTCGCGGCCGGCATCGTCTGGCTGTGGGGCAGGAACGAGGGCCGCTGGGGCGCTCCGATCGCGCAGGGTCACATGAGCGACGCGATCGCCGAGACCTGGCCGTGGGTGGTGCGGGGGGCGGCGGTGGCGTCGGCGCTCTACTTGGTGTGGCGGTCGCAGAGACAGCGGTAGAGCGGTTGGTGGGCCCGGCGGGCCCGGTGGGATTGTCGTAGCGACTGGGCACAATGGCCCATATGACCTCGCACGCTCAGAGCAGTGACCAGCCCACTATCCCGCCCGCCCTGACCGTCGGCTTCGATCTCGACATGACCCTCATCGACTCCCGGCCCGGTATCCACGCCTGCTATCTGGCGCTGGCGGAGCGGACGGGGACGTACATCGACGCCGATCTGGCGATCACCCGGCTCGGGCCGCCGCTCGCGGACGAGTTGATCAACTGGTTCCCGGCGGACGAACTGCCCGCCATGGCCGACCTGTACCGCGAGATGTACCCGTCGATCGCCATCGCCGCGACCCCCGCGATGTCCGGCGCCCCCGAGGCGATCGCGGCCGTACGGGCGGCCGGTGGGCGGGCGATCGTGGTCACCGCGAAGTACGAGCCCAACGCGAAGCTGCACCTCGCACACCTCGGCATCGACGCCGACGCCGTGATCGGCAACCTGTGGGCCGAGCAGAAGGCGGAGGCGCTGCGCGAGGAGGGCGCGAGCGTCTACGTCGGCGACCATGTCGGCGACGTGCGCGGCGCCCGTACCGCCGAGGCCCTGTCGGTCGCGGTGGCGACCGGACCGTGCGACGTGGACGAACTGCGCGCCGCCGGGGCGGACGTGGTCCTCGGCGACCTCACCGAGTTCCCGCGATGGCTTTCGGACTACCTTTCGGCGCGCGCCTGACGGCGGCCCGCGGCGACCGACTGGAGCACGCCTCCGGCGGCCAGCAGGAATCCGACGCCCATGAGCATGCTCAAGAGGTACATGTACGTCGGAAAAGGCGTCGTGTGGAGCAACAGCGGTACCACGGTGACGAGTGTGGCCACCGCACCGATGAAAAAGACGATGGCACCGGCACGGATCAGTCGGTCACCGGCCGCGGCGGAATTCGTTTGGGTTTTGTCACGCACCGGACCAGGGTAGTTCCCAGCGCGAAGGAACAAGCGGGCGACGTCTTGTCACCGGCCTGAAGACCATTAGCCTTGGTACCGGCGGGTCCCGACGACCCGCCGGTCTGCTATCCGAAGCAGTTTTCCGACGAGTACGAGGACGAGGACAGACGTGCCTACCGGCAAGGTCAAGTGGTTCAACAGCGAGAAGGGCTTCGGCTTTCTCTCCCGTGACGACGGCGGTGACGTCTTCGTCCATTCCTCGGTTCTGCCCGCCGGAGTTGATGCCCTGAAGCCCGGACAGCGCGTGGAGTTCGGGGTCGTCGCCGGTCAGCGCGGCGACCAGGCCCTCTCGGTGACCCTGCTCGACCCGACCCCGTCGGTCGCGGCGGCCCAGCGCAAGAAGCCGGACGAACTGGCCTCCATCGTCCAGGACTTGACGACCCTCCTGGAAAACATCACGCCCATGCTGGAACGCGGCCGCTATCCCGACAAGCCCGCGGGCGCGAAGATCGCGGGCCTGCTGCGCGCGGTCGCCGACCAGTTGGACGTGTAGAAGTCCGGGAGATTCAGCGGAGTTTGAGGCTCTAGGGAAATTCGAGCAGGTCCGGGCCGAGGGGCGACACCAGCCTCTCGGCCCGTGGCGTGGGGGGCACGGGCCCGCAAAATCAGCCCGTCCGGCGTTTGAGGACGAGGCCCCTTCAGGGCCGATGGGGGTCTGGGGGCGCAGCCCCCAGGGACGGCGCCCCCAGTTCAGGGCAACCGGGAAGCTCAGGGCAACGGGAAGTTCAGGGAAACGTGAGCGCGTCCGGGCCGAGTGCCGGTACCAGCCCCTCCGCCGCCGCCCGCGTCAGCAGACCCCGGATCGCCGCGTACCCGTCGTCCCCCAGATCCGCCGTGAACTCGTTGACGTACAGCCCGATGTGCTGGTCGGCGACAGCCGGGTCCATCTCCTGCGCGTGCTCCATGACGTACGGCCGGGAGGCCTCGGGGTCGTCCCAGGCGGCGCGGACGGAGGCCCGTACGGACTCGGCGAGGAGGTTCAGCACATCCGCGCCCAACGACCGCTTCGCGATGATCGCGCCCAGCGGGATCGGCAGCCCCGTCGTGGCCTCCCAGTGCTCGCCCATGTCCGCGAGCTTGTGCAGGCCGTAGTTCTGGTACGTGAAGCGCGCCTCGTGGATGACGAGCCCCGCGTCGACCTTCCCGTCCCGCACGGCCGGCATGATCTCGTGGAACGGCATGACGACGATCTCGCCGACCCCACCCGGAATCGTGTCCGCTGCCCACAGCCGGAACAGCAGATACGCGGTCGACCGTTCGCTCGGCACGGCGACCGTACGACCCGTCAGGTCTCCCGGCCCCCGGGTGA
>NZ_JBXVPZ010000772.1:0-2625 GCF_057961495.1 Streptomyces sp. P5F9
GCCCGCCCCGCCGCCCGCCCCGGCAACGCGAACATCAGCAGGAAGATCGAGCCCATCACCGCGGCCACCCAACCCAGCGCGTTCTGGAAGGCGTTGACGAACGCCGGCCCCACCTCCGCCGGGGTCAGCCGGTCCCCGATCGAGCCGAAGAAGACCACCGACACCAACCCCAGCCCCAGCGCATTGCCCATCTGCTGAACGGTGTTGATGAGTCCGGACGCCGAACCCGCGTGCTCACGCGGCACCTCGGAGAGGATCGTGTCGGTCAGCGGGGCGAAGATCAGGCCCATGCCGGCGCCCATCACGACGAGGGGCAGCGCCATCTGCCAGGAGGCGATGGCCAGTTGGTACCGGTCGGCCTCCCAGAGGTAGAGCAGCACGCCTACGACCATCACCAGCGCGCCGGTCTGGAGCACATTGCGTCCGCCGAGCCGGGGCACCAGCTTCTGCACGGACATCCCGGCCGCCACCGAGACCGCGATCGAGAACGGTACGCCGGTCAGCCCCGCCCGCAGCGGGCTCCAGCCCAGCCCGATCTGCATGTACAGCGTCCAGACCAGGAAGAAGATGCCGAGCCCGATGCCGAAGACGGTCTGTACGGCGATGCCCGCCGCGAAGCTCTTCACCTCGAACAGCGACAGCTCGACGAGCGGCGAACCGTCCCGCGCCGCCTTCCGCCTCTCGTACGCCACCAGCGCGGAGAAGACCCCGATCGAGCCGGACATCGACACGAACCCCCAGGCGGGCCAGCCCAGTTCGTCGCCCCGGGTGAGCGGATAGAGCAGCATCAGCAGGCCGAGAGTGACCAGGGCGACGCCGACGAGGTCCAGCTTGAGGGCGCGTGGCGCCTTGGACTCGGTGATGAAGCGGGTGCCGAGGACCAGGCCGGCGATTCCCACCGGCAGGTTGATCAGGAAGATCGGGCGCCATTCGAGACCGAAGAGGTTCCACTCGGTGAGCAGCGCGCCGAGCAGCGGGCCCGAGACCGCGCCCAGGCCGACGATCGCGCCGAACAGCCCGAACACCTTGCCCCGTTCGTGCGCCGGGAAGGTCGCGTGCACGATCGACAGCACCTGCGGCACCATCATCGCCGCCATCCCGCCCTGCAGGATGCGCGAGGCGACCAGCATCTCCGGGTTCGCGGCGAAGCCGCACAGCGCGGAAGCGAGCGTGAAGCCGCCGATCCCGACGAGGAACAGCCGCTTGCGGCCGTGGATGTCACCGAGCCGCCCTCCGGTGATCAGCCCTGCGGCGAAGGCGAGCGCGTAACCGGCCGTTATCCATTGGATCTGGCTGAACGAGGCGCCCGCGTCCCGCTGGATCGACGGGATCGCGACATTGACGATCGTGACGTCGACGAGGTCCATGAAGGCCGCGGTCATCACGATCGCGAGGGCGAACCAGCGACGCCGGTCACCCGCGCCGGACACGGGGGCCACAGGGGCTGGGCTGTCCACAAGGGTTTCGGTGGAAGTCATGGCTTGAAGCTATGACCCCACTAGGTCAGATCGTGTCCTAGTTCTACGCCATCCTCGAACTCATGACGACGACGGAGAACCCATGACGACGACGGGGGAACCCATGACGACGACGGGGAACTCATGACCACCGACACCCCGGCCCGGCTCCTCCAGCTCCTCTCCCTCCTCCAGACGCCCCGCGAGTGGCCCGGCGGCGAGCTGGCCGACCGGCTCGGGGTCTCCCGGCGCACCGTCCGGCGGGACATCGACCGGCTCCGCGAACTCGGCTACCCCGTGCAGGCGACGCTCGGCTCCGACGGCGGTTACCGGCTCGTCGCGGGCAAGGCGATGCCCCCGCTGGTGCTGGACGACGAGGAGGCGGTGGCCATCGCGGTCGGCCTGCGCGCGGGCGCCGGGCACGCGCTGGAGGGCGTGGACGAGGCGTCCGTACGGGCGCTGGCGAAGCTGGAACAGGTACTGCCCTCGCGGCTGCGGCACCGGGTCGCCACCCTCCAGGCCGCCACCACCCCGCTGACCAGTGGCGACGGCGCGAGCATCGCCCCCGAGACGCTGACCGTCATGGCCTCGACGGTGGCCGGCCGGGAGCGGCTGCGCTTCGCCTACCGCGCCAAGGACGGCACCGAGTCCCGCCGCCTGACCGAGCCGTACCGTCTCGTCTCGACAGGCCGGCGCTGGTACCTCGTCGCCTACGACCTCGACCGCGAGGACTGGCGGACGTTCCGGGTCGACCGGGTGAGCCGGCCCTTCGCCACGGGGGCCCGGTTCACCCCGCGCGAGCTGCCGACCGGAAGCGCGGCGGAGTACCTACGGCAGTCGATGCACCGGCGTCAGGAGACGTACGAGTACGCCGTCACCTTCGCCGCCCCCGCCGACGTCGTCGCGGCCCGCATCCCGTCCTGGCTCGGCACCCCGGAACCCCTCGACGAGCACAGCTGCCGCCTGCGCGCCACGACCGGCGACGCGGTGGACTGGCTGGCCGTACGGCTGGCCATGCTGGGGTGCGAGTTCACGGTGCAGGAACCGGAGGAACTGGTGCGGTCCGTAAGGGAGTTGGGGGAACGGTTGAGTCGGGCGGGCAGTGGGGGCGAGCCGCAGGCGTGAGCCTCTACGGGTACGGGAGCGGAGCTCACACCGTGCCCCCTCC
>NZ_JBXVPZ010000773.1:0-2625 GCF_057961495.1 Streptomyces sp. P5F9
CCCGCACCCCGTTCTCTGGATCCCCCTGCCCCGCAAACGCCGCTGATCAAAAGTCAAAAGCCTGTGAGGCGGCTGGCAGGACAGGTCGGTCCACATCACGAATCGGCCTCGGGGGCGGAGCCGTAGCGGCCGAAAAGCGCCCAACAGGCCTCGCAATTCCGGCAGATCGGGGGAATCTCCGCCACCCGCCCCCACCTGCGGCTTTACCCATCGTGACGAACCCGTGATGCGATCACCTTCACAGCTCCAACTCGTTTTCACCGCAGCCTCCGCACACCTAAGGTCACCCCACGACGGGCCCTTGCTCTGGAGCGCAATGCCCAGGGGTCCGTTTCGAATGTGGGGACAAGAATGAGAAAGCTCGCCATCGGCGCCGCCCTGACCGGTGCCCTCGCCCTGACCGGTCTGGCCGCGCCGCTCGCGCAGGCCGCTACGCCGGATCTGGTCTTCTCCGGCGTGACGGTCAACAAGGGGAAGGCGGTCGTCGTCGGTACCACCACCGCGGTGAAGGTGCCCGTGACGTACACGCTGACGCGTCCGTCGGATCTGGTCCTCGACTACAAGACGACGTTCGCGGGGATCATGCTCTACCGCGGCGGACTCTCGGACTTCGACAACGAGCTCGACGGGGACATGTCGCCGACGTGCACGACGACCGCGACGACGGACACCACCGTCACCGAGTCCTGCTCCGACACGATCACGATCGACCCGGAGGACAGCCTGTACGAGACCGCCGACGCGACCACCTGGAACGTCGCCGGCATGTACGGCCACTACGACGTCGACCTGGACGACTCCGACGACAGGATCAGCTCGTCGATGGACTTCGCGGCCTGGGGCGGCAAGGGCAAGATCAAGATCCAGCGCGCCGCCAAGCTCACCGCCAACGCCTCTCCCGAGCCGGTGAAGAAGGGGAAGACCATCACGGTCACCGGCGCGCTGACCCGGGCCGACTGGGAGCGCGGTACGTACACCGGTTATGTGTCACAGCCCGCCAAGTTGCAGTTCCGGGCGAAGAGTTCGAGCACCTACACCACCGTCAAGACGGTCACCACGGCCAAGGGCGGTGCCCTGACGACGACCGTGAAGGCCGCGCAGGACGGTTACTTCCGCTACGTCTTCGCCGGTACCTCCACCACCGGCGCGGCAACCGCCGCCGGTGACTTCATCTACGTCAAGTAGGACGCCGAGCAACACCCGACCCTCCCTCACCGCCCCCGCAGGTAACGAGTCTGTTGCCTCGGGGGCGGTGTCTATTGACGCCCCCTTCGCCCCGGGCTTACGTTCCTCCCACCCAATTGGAAACTTTCCTAACAGTGATCACGTGACACGCTGTGTGGTTCGGGAGTTCGAAAGGCAGGTGGCGTAAGACATGGCAGGAACCTCTGGTACCCCGGGCACCGGCACCCCGGGCACCCCCCGCGTCCTGCGCGCCATGAACGACCGCGCCGCCCTCGACCTGCTCCTGGAGCACGGCCCGCTCTCCCGCACCCGGATCGGCAAGCTCACCGGCCTCTCCAAGCCGACCGCCTCCCAGCTGCTGGCCCGGCTGGAAGCGGCGGGGCTCGTCCTCGCCACCGGGACGAGCGAGGGGCGGCCGGGGCCCAACGCCCAGCTGTACGTGGTCAATCCGGGTGCCGCGTACGCCGCCGGGCTCGACGTCACGCCGGAGCGCATCCGCGCCGCCGTCGCCGACGTCACCGGCCGGACGGTGGGGGAATTCGAGCTCGCCACTCCTGGTCGGCGGCCCGCCCAGCCCGTCGTACGGCAGGTGACGGATGCCCTCGACGGGGCCGTGAAGGCGGCCGGGCTCGCCCGGGACGACGTCCACCGGCTCGTCATCGGCACCCCGGGCGCCTTCGATCCGAACACCGGCCGGCTGCGGTACGCCTCGCACCTGCCGGGCTGGCACTCCCCCGCGCTGCTCGACGAACTCGCCGCCGCGCTGCCGATGCCGGTGGAGTACGAGAACGACGTGAACCTCGTCGCCATCGCCGAGCAGCGGCTCGGCGCGGCCCGCGGGCACGGCGACTTCGTGCTGCTGTGGAACGAGGGCGGTCTCGGCGCCGCCCTGGTCCTCGGCGGCCGGCTGCACCGCGGCTGGACCGGCGGCGCGGGCGAGGTCGGCTTCCTGCCGGTGCCGGGCGCGCCCCTGGTCCGCCAGGTGACCAAGGCCAACAGCGGCGGTTACCAGGCCCTGGCCGGTTCGCAGGCCCTGCCCGGGCTCGCCGGTGAACTCGGCATCACCGAGATCCCGACGGGTCCCTACGCCGAGGTCGCCGCCACCCTCGTCGCCACCGCCGCCGACCACACCACCGGCCCCCAGCGGCGGCTCCTGGAGATCTACGCGACCCACCTCGCGACCGGTCTCGCCTCGCTCGTCTCCGTACTCGACCCCGAACTCGTCGTCCTCAGTGGTGGCTCGCTGGCCGCGGGCGGCGAACCTCTCCGTGCCCTCGTCCAGGCCGAGTTGGAGGAGCTGGCGGCATCGCGGCCCCGGCTCGTCGTCGGCGACGTCCATGAACAGCCCGTGCTGCGCGGCGCGTTGGAAAGCGCGCTGGCAACGACCCGCGACGAGGTCTTCGACACCTCCCGCTGACCCCCGCCCCACCGACCCGACTC
>NZ_JBXVPZ010000774.1:0-2605 GCF_057961495.1 Streptomyces sp. P5F9
ACCCCACACACCCCACGCCCCAACGCCCGCTGCCACGACGCGATCGTGGTCGGACTGGGCGTGCACGGCAGCGCCGCTCTACGTCAGCTGGCCGCGCGCGGGCTCGACGTCCTCGGGCTCGAACAGTTCGGCCTGCACCACGACTTGGGCTCCTCGCACGGAGCGACCCGGATGATCCGCCGCGCCTATCCGCACCCCGACTGGGACGCCCTGGTCGACACCGCCTACCGGGCCTGGGCGGAGCTGGAGGGCGCCTCGAAGGCCCAACTGCTCGACATCACCGGCGGGTTGTACGCGGCTCCGAAGGACCGGCCCGATCCCCTGCGCGGCCCCGGTTGCCGCGAAGTCGATACCGAGGAAGCGGCACGGATTTTCCCGGGACTGCGGCTCCCCACCGGATTCACGGCCGTACACGACCCGCGCGCCGGCATCATCGACGCGCAGGAGACGCTGCGCGCCCAACTGACCCTCGCCGAACGCTCCGGCGCGCACATTCACGACCACGCCCCCGTCCTCGGCTGGGAACCGGACGGCGACGAGGTCGTGGTCCGCACCGGCAGGGCCGTCCTGCGCACGCGGCGTCTCGTGCTGTGCGCCGGCCCCTGGACGGCGGCCCACGTCCCGTTCCTGACACCGCATCTGACGGTCACTCGTATCGTCAACGCCTACTTCGCCGCCGACCCGGCGGGACCGCTCGGCGCCTCCGGCCTCGGCAGCTTCTCCGTCGACCTGCCGCAGGGCCTCCTGTACGGGTTCCCCGCGGCCGACGGCCGTGGCCTCAAGGCCGGGTTGGACAGCGGCCCGCCCTGGGACCCACAGGCTCCCCGCCCCGAAGCGACGGCCGACGAACTCGCCCTGCTCGCCGAGGCGGTGGCCCAGGTGCTGCCCGGCGCAGGACCAGTCACCGAGAGCCTGACGTGCCTCTACACGATGACCGCCGACCGGCGCTTCCTCGTCGGCGAAGTGCCGGGCGTGCCACAGGTGTTGGTGGCGTCGGCGTGTTCAGGGCACGGGTTCAAGTTCGGACCGGCGATCGGTGAGGCACTGGCCGACCTCGTGTGCGGAATCGCCCGCCCGGACCTGGACTTCCTCTCCCCGGCCCGGCTGTTCCCCGGCGGTACCCCGTGAAGGGCCGCACCAGGAAGACAACCCGAACCCGGCGCTCAGCCGTGGAAGACCGTCTGGGACCGGCGCTCGTACCAGGCCGTCAGATGCTCGCCGGAACTGATGACGTGCTCGCGCATCAACGCGTCGGCGCCGTCGGCGTCGTGCGCGGCCAACGCCTCGATCACCGCCTCGTGCTGACGGATGTTCAGCTGCCGGTGGCGTTCGTCGCCGGCGAGGGCGAGCGAGGAGACGTTGCGAGGGAAACTCTCGTTGATCCGGTCGATCATCCGGGTCAGCCAGGGATTGTCGGCCGCTTCGCAGATGACCGTGTGGAAACAGTCGTTGGCGGCCGTGGTGGTGAGTCCGCCCGCACCCCTCACCTCATCCTCGGCCCGCGCCACCGCCTCGCAGAGAACCGCGTTGTGCTCGCGCAGCGCGGCGAGCCCGCGTTCTGTGATGCGGGAGGCGGCGCGCCGGGCGGCCATGCCCTCCAGCTCGGCCCGCACCTCGTAGGCCTGGCGCACCTCCCAGGGCGCGGGCACCCGCACCACCGCACCGCGGTTAGGCTGCATCTCGATCAGCCCGCCGTTCTGCAGCTGGCGCAGCGCCTCGCGCACCGGTGTGCGGCTGACCCCGAACTCGGTGGCCAGCGCCGCCTGGCGCAGCGGTTTGCCGATCGCCAGCTCGCCGTTCATGATCCGCGCGCGGATGCGGGCCGCGATGTCGTCGACGAGGGGACTCTCGTCAGTCTGAGGCGTCATCGGAGTCGGTCAAACCCTTCTCGGGGGCGGTCGGGGGCTGCGCGGTGGTGGAGCAGTTTCCCACGCGGCCGGGGGCGTCCACAGCCGCTCATTTTTGGATCCACTTCCATGATATCCGCATCCAATAGGAGGGCCGCATGAATCTGGACTTCGCCAAGGCGATCGACGTGTCCGTTCCCATCCATCCCGGCATGCTCCACTGGGGCCGCCGCCCCGAGGTGGAGATCGTCGAGTCCCGTACCGCCGGCGATCCCTCCAACGTGAGCCGCTGGCGCATCGGCGCCCACACCGGCACCCACATCGACGCTCCGGCCCACTTCATCGACGGCGGCAAGACGGTCGACCGGCTCGACCTGTCCGCCCTCAACGGCGCCGCGCGGGTGCTGGACCTCACCCACGTCAAGGAGCAGATCACCGCCGCCGACCTCGACGCGGCCGGCCTCGGCCAGGAGGAACGGGTGCTGCTGCGCACCAGCAACTCCGAGGGCGTCCTGCGCAGCCCGTGGAAGGCCCGCGACTGGGTCGGACTGGCCCCGGACGGCGCGGAACGCCTCATCGAGGCCGGGGTGCGCACCGCCGGCATCGACTATCTGAGCATCGAGGCGGTCGCCTACACCACCCACTGGGAGACCCACCAACTCCTGTGCGCCGCCGAGGTGTTGATCCTGGAGGTCGTGGACCTGCTCCACACACCCGCCGGGGTCTACGACATGCTCTCCCTCCCCCTGCCCCTCCAG
>NZ_JBXVPZ010000775.1:0-2590 GCF_057961495.1 Streptomyces sp. P5F9
GGGCGGGGTGGAGGTGGGTCGGTGTTGGGTGGTGTGGCGTAGGTGGGCCTGTGTTGTCAACGCACCCACGCGCGCACCTCCTTTTGGTTCGGTCGCCTTCGGGGCGCTGGGAGCCGGTGTCGAGAGACCCACCGTGCTCGACCCTTCGGGCCTCCGCGCGCTGGGTCTCTCGACACCGGCGCGCCCCTACGGCTCCCTCTCGGCCGTCCACGTGGGGACAGTGGAACTTGGTGGGCTCTCACCCGAGTTGGTGGGACAAGCGCTCACCTCGGGCCCAGCGGCCTACTTCCGCCGCCGCTATTCGTGCCGCCTTCTCGGCCACGGCCCGGGAGGCACCGCCGAGATGGGGGGTGAGGACGACTCGGTCGGCGAAGCCGAACAGCCGTGCCCCGGCGGGCAACGGCTCGCGCGCGTAGGTGTCCAGGGCCGCCGCCGACACCTGCCCGCTCTCCAACGCGTCGCACAACGCCTCCTCGTCCAGCAACGGACCCCGCGCCACGTTCACCACCACCGCGCCGGGCCGCAGCAGCGCCAGCTCGCGGGCGCCGATCAGACCACGCGTCTCGGGGGTCAACCGGGCGTGCAGCGTGATGACTTGGGACCGGCGGAGGAGTTCGTCCAGCCCGCCGACCCGGAGTCCGTGGATCTCGCCGTGCACATACGGGTCGTACACCATCACACGTGCCCCGAAGGCGCAGAGCACCCGCGCCACCCGGCTGCCGACGGCCCCGTACCCGACGAGCCCGACCGGCAGATCCTCCAGCTCCAACCCGCTGTGCTCGTAGGTGTAGTAGGCGGCCCCTGCCTCCCAACTCCCCTGCCCCGCAAGGAGTTCATGGGCCTGCGGGATGCGGCGGAGCGTGGCCAGCATCATTCCGACGGTGAACTCGGCGGTCGCGGCGGCGTTGCGGCCGGGCGCGAAGCACACCCGTACGTCGTGGGTCTTCGCCGCGTCCAGGTTGACGTTGACGGGACCGCCCCGGCAGACGACGATCAGCCGTAGGTCCGGGCAGGCCTCCAGTACGCGTTCGGTGACGGGCCCCATCTGGGTGACCAGCGCATGCGCTCCGCTGTCCCGTAGGGCGTCGATCAACTCGTCTTCGGCGTCGCTGGCCTCCTCCACCTCGGCGACGGCCCCGAAGGGTTCCAAGGGCCAGCCGAGCGTCAACTCTCGCACTGTGAAGGGGTGTTCACGCAGTTCCTCGGAGATGGCGGCTGTGATCAATGAAGGCAGTACGAAATGGTCACCGGCGGCGACGACACGCAGGGTCTCGGTCATCGTGGGGCTCCCTCCCTCTCCGCCACGATGAACGGGGAATGCCGAATGCGTAACCCCTGTGGGAGGTCCGGATGATGTTCGAGGGTGAAGCCGAAGCATGGCTGGGGATCGACCTGGGCACGCAGAGCGTCCGCGCACTGCTGGTCACGGCCGACGGCACGGTCCTCGGCGCGGGCACCGCCCCGCTGACGAACCACCGGGACGGTGTACGGCACGAACAGGACCCGGGGGAGTGGTGGGAGGCGGTGTGCACGGCGTCCAGGGCTGCGCTGTCCTCGCTGAGGGGGCGAGGGGTGATCGGCGGCCTCGCGGTGTGCGGCACCTCGGGGACCGTCCTGCTGACGGACGCCCAAGGGCGCCCGCTCACACGGGGGTTGATGTACGACGACGGGCGCGCGGTGGTGGAGGCGGCGCGGGTCGGGATGCAGACGAGCTGGGCGCTGCCGAAGGCGTTGTGGCTGCTGGACGCGTACGGGTGGAAGGAGGGGAGGGGGCAGGTTGCCCGGGTGACGCACCAACCCGACGTGATCACCGCGCAGTTGACGGGAGAGGCGATCCCGACCGACTCCAGCCACGCCCTCAAGACGGGCTACGACGCGGAGCGCGAGGCCTGGCCGCCCCAACTGGCCCACTTGGGCGAGGTGTTGCCGGAGGTGGTCCGCCCCGGCACCCGGCTGGGCGAGGTCTGCCGAGCCGCCGCCGAGGCGACCGGCATCCCCGCCGGCACCCCGGTCGTCGCGGGAATGACGGACGGCTGCGCGGCCCAGATCGCGTCCGGCGCGCTGCGTTCCGGCGCCTGGAACTCGGTGCTGGGCACCACCCTGGTCCTCAAGGGAGCATCCGCGAGCCCCGTCCGGGACGACGCCGGGGTGGTCTACAACCACCGTGCACCGGACGGCAGTTGGCTACCGGGTGGGGCGTCGAGTGTGGGCGCGGGCGCGCTGCCGCCGACTTCGGACCCGACGAGGATGGACGGCCGGGCGGCGGCCTACGAACCGTCGGGCGCCCTGACGTACCCCCTGGCCTCGTCCGGCGGCGAACGCTTCCCCTTCCTCGCCCCGGAGGCCACGGCGTTCACGCTGGGCACGCCGGCCACGGAAGCGGACGGCTGGGCGGCGGTACTGCAGGGCGTGGCATTCACGGAGCGCCTGTGCCTGGACTACCTGCACTACCTCGGCGCGCCGATAGACGGCCCCCTCACCTTCACGGGCGGCGCGGCCCGCAGCGCGTACTGGAACCAGCTCCGAGCCGACATCCTCGGCCGCCCGGCCCGAGTACCGGAACAGATCGAACCGGCGCTGGGGATGGCGG
>NZ_JBXVPZ010000776.1:0-2589 GCF_057961495.1 Streptomyces sp. P5F9
AACTGGCCCTCCCCTACGGACCCCCGGGCACGACGGACTGGTCACGCGCGGCGGAACGGACCGGCACCCCGGACACCTCCATGCGCCTGCGCGCGCTCCACGTCGGCGGTGCCCTCCACGGCCCCGTGGCCCACGGCCTGGCCTGCGGAGCCCTCCTCTGCGTGAACAACGGCTCCCTCTGGAACGCGTTGGCCTGGCACGGCAGCGGCTACGACGGCGAACGCCGGCGACTGCGCGAGTGGTGGGGCATCACCACCCGCGCCGAGTGGCAGCACCACCTGCGCAACCTGCTCGCCTGCGAAGCGTCCAGCTCCGTATGGGAGTTCGCGCTGAGCCTGCGCCGCACGATCGCCCGCGACTTCGGCGGCCACGTGGACACCGGGTACTGGCGCCAGGCCGTGGCCACCG
This sequence comes from Streptomyces sp. P5F9, assembly GCF_057961495.1. Taxonomy (NCBI): domain Bacteria; kingdom Bacillati; phylum Actinomycetota; class Actinomycetes; order Kitasatosporales; family Streptomycetaceae; genus Streptomyces; species Streptomyces sp. P5F9. The sequence continues at coordinate 409 of NZ_JBXVPZ010000776.1, forward strand.
TCATCCGGGCCAACTCGGAGGGCTCCACGGTGATCACGGAGGACGGCGTCACAAAAACAGACCCCCGCCCGGCGTCGGAGACCGAGGCCCGCATCGAGGGCGTACAACGCCTGATCGGCCGCATCACCCGCTACGAGGCCCGCATGCGGGCCGACGGCATCCTCGCCGAGAACCGCTACGTCACCTCGGTGGAGGCCTGGGACCTGGGCCGAGCCTCGAAAATGGCCCGCTGGGGCCTGGGCGCCCGCTTCGCCACCCTCCCGGAAACAGAGTCCGCCGTCATCCGCACCGGCCGAGCCGCCGCCCTCGCCTACCGCTCCTGGCCCGACTTCTCCGCCGGCTACATCCTCGGCCGCTGCCTGCACTTCGACGAGGAGGAGTTCGGGGACTGGTACCAGGACATGGTCTCGGCGCACCGGATTCTGATGTCGGAGGCGGGGAGTCCTTGGCTGAACATCCCGTTCCGGTAGGAGGTAGGAGGTAGGAGGTAGGAGGAGTGGGGCTGAGCGATCTCTAGCCGGTCGGCGGGCGCGCCCGCTGCCTTTTCCGCAGCACCAGGTAGTGGGCCCCGGTCGAGCCCAGCAGCGCCAGCCCCATGAAGACCCCGCTGAAGAGCCAACCGACCGGAGTGCCCTTGGCTCTTTCCACACTCCAGAAGACCACCGACAGCACGCCCCAGCTCGTACACAGGTATGCAAGGACCCGTCCGAGCCCGCCGGTGCGCGGACGGTGCGCGGGCAGAGGGGCGACGGGCAGAGGGGCGACCGAGCCGTAGCCGATGCGCTCGTAGTGCAATTGAGTCAGGCGCTCCAGCCGCAGGAACAGTGCGAAGAACAGCGTCATCCCAGCGCCCGACAAGACCGCCTGCAAGAAACGCGTCCAGTCGGTGAATGCCCCGAAGGTCATGCCGCCCAGCGCCGCGAGCGGCACAGCCACGACAGCCGCGGAGCGCAGCGGGCGGCTGGTGACGCGAACCGCGACGGGCATCGGAGGCCCGTACCTCTTGCCCATGCCGAGAGCCCGGTCGACTTTCAGGATCGCCGTCAGCAGCAATATCTCCGCCCTCCGCAGCACCTGGAGCATCCGCTTCATAGGTCCCTCGCACGTCGACGATGCCACATACACACGATGGACCATCGACAGGGCGGCAAGGTTGCCGTCGCCACGCGACTCATCCGGCTCGGCGGCCGGCCCCAACTCCCCGAGATCGTCACGAACGTCAACCTGCACACGGAATCCCTCGCCGTACGCCTCGAAGTCGTCCTGCGCCACGACCGCTCCCCGTGCGCGCCCCGAGGACACGCATGCCGAGAACGGTCGGGGGCTGCTGGTTCGAGCTCGGCGGAGCCTCCGGCCGCTAGCGTGCCCCCATGTTCCTCGAACCGCTCACGCCGACCGAGGCCGGCGCGCTCCCCGGCGAGTTGCTCACCGAGCTGACCGCCCTCTACGCCTCGAACCACGCGTTCCACGCCCTGAGCGGTGACTTCCCGGACCCGGAGGACATCCGGCCCGAGCAGGTGGCGACCGCGCTGGCAGACGAGTTGGCCGACCCGAACACGGAAGTGCTGCTCGCACGTGGCGCCGGGCGGCTCGTCGGGATCGCGATCACCCTCGGGACGCATCCCGACCCGGATGACGAAGACCCCTGGATCGGGCTGTTGATGATCGACGCCACGCAGCAACAGCAGGGGCACGGGCGGAAGTTGGCGTCCCTCGTCGAGGACCGTTTCCGTGCGGCCGGCCGAACCGCCGTACGCCTGGCCGTCCTTGACAACAATCCCGACGGCCTCGCCTTCTGGACCGCCCTCGGCTACGACGTCATCGGCCATCGCAAGGACCACCAACTCGGCCGCCCCTGCGCCGTGTTGCGCAAGCAGCTGCGCAGATCCCGCCACGCGGGCCGCGTCGCCGTGCTCGACCCCGACGGCTCCGTCTTCCTCTTCCGCTACGACGACGTCGAGAGCGGCAGTTACTGGGCCCTGCCCGGCGGCGGCCTCGAAGGAGACGAGACCCCGCGCGAGGGCGCCCTGCGGGAGTTGCGGGAGGAGACCGGCTGGGCCGATCTGGAGCCCGGGCCCCTGCTGTGCACCAGGGAGGCCGACTTCACCTCCGCCGGAACCTCCATCCACCAGCATGAACACATCTACGTCGCCCACGGCCCCCACCGCGAACCCACCGGCC
>NZ_JBXVPZ010000777.1:0-2560 GCF_057961495.1 Streptomyces sp. P5F9
GTCGAGGGGGAGGGAAGCGATCAACAGGGCGGGTACGCCCAGGGGTTCGTCACTGGGAGTGGGTGCGTGCACGACGGGGCTGGTGCGGGGCCGGGCCGGAGTGCCGTCCTCGTCGACGGGCACGGCCCAGGTCACGGACCAGTAGGGGCGCAGCCGCTCCTCGACGGGCCGGTCGGCGAGGAGTTCCTTGGCGAGTTCCCCGTGCGCGGCGGCCGTACGCCAGCGGGTGGTTCCGTCCCTGCTGTCGTCCACGACGGTGTCGGCGCGGTCGGTGCGGCGGGTGAGGGTGCGGGGTGCCTGGTCCCCCACCTCGACCACGACTTCGGTCAGCCCCGGCAGGGCGAGGAGAAGCGCGTCGTCCACGGCGCCGAGGAGGCGCTCGGCCAGGTCCTCGGCGGCGGTGTCGCGCAGGGGGAGGATGACGACCGTGTCGTAGGAGTCGGGGGCGGTGCCCTCGGCGGCGAACGGGAGGCGCAGCAGCGGGATGTGGCCGTCGCGGCGGCGGATCTCGGTGCCGAGGCCGGGGCTGTGGCGGGCGGTGTCGTCGGCGAGGGTGCGGGCCTCGGCGAGGGACCAGCGGACGCCGCCGTGCCGCCCGACGACGGCGGGTTCGTCGGTGACGGCGACGACGGCGGCGAACCCGACGCCGAACCGTCCGACGGCACTGTCACCGGCATCGCGTTTCGCGGAGGCGCGGAGGGTGGAGAGGGATTCGACACCGGCGGCGTCCAGCGGGGCGCCGGTGTTGGCGGCGCAGAGCACACCGTCGCGGAGGGTGAGCCGGAGCCGTCCGGCCACACCGGCGCGGGCGGCGGCGTCGGCGGCGTTCTGAGCGAGCTCGACGACCAGCCGGTCCCGGTATCCGCCGAGGACGAGGTCCTCCTCGGCGTTGGCGTCCTCCCGGAACCGGGCCGGGCTGGTCGCCCAGGCGTCGAGCACCCCACGCCGCAGACGGGCGGTCCCGAACGGGTCGGCACCCTCGGCAGCGGGCCGCACGAACTTACTCACGTACGTTCACTCTCCTCATCGACGTCGCGATGAAGGTACCGCGCGGAGGGGAGCGGTCACGCCGGGGAGAGGCCTGGCGACTTCTCAGCCCGCTCGACCGGACCGGCGCGCGACCGTCGTCCAGGGTCCGGGTCCGGGCGGCACCGGGTGCTGGGCGAAGTCGGCGCTCGCGATCACCCACCCCTTCGGCGCGGTGAAGAACCAGGAGCTGTGACCGGTCGCCCGCGGGGCAGGTACCTGTTTCCGCGAATGTGACACTTCGGGTGCGGAGTGTCACATTTTCGTGAGGTGGGTGTGGGGGTGGGGGTCAGGGCTTGGACGCGTACGTCACGAAGTCCGCCCACGCGGTCGGGGTGAGGGTGAAGCGGGGGCCCTCGACGGTCTTGGAGTCGCGGACGTGGACCACGCCGGGGACAGTGGCGATCTCGACGCAGGACTCGCCGTTGGTGCCGCCGCTGTAGCTGCTCTTGAACCACGCCAGTTCGGAGGCGTCCCTGGTGGGGGTATTGCGGGTCATGTCTCTCCCAGCAGTTGTTCAATGAAGGCCAGCGACTCCCGGGGCGGGAGAGCCTGCGCCCGGATGGTGCCATATTGCAGCTCGATGATGCGAAGCTGTTTTGGGTCAGTGGTCGGTCGCCCGTTGAACTCGCCGTCGGCACGCCCCACCGCCGTCCCGTCCCGGAACTTCAGCAACTCGATCCTGCCGTCCAAGCCCGGATGCGCCTCGGTGTTCGTCGGCATTACCTGAAGCGTGACGTTACGCAACCGCCCCACCTCCAACAGACGTTCGAGCTGCCGTCGCCACACCATTGTGCCCCCAACTTCTCGGTGGAGCGGTGCCTCTTCCAGCACGAAGTGGATCGACGGAGCCGGGTCTCGTTCGAAGACCGCCTGCCGGGCCAGACGGGCGGCAACCATCCGCTCCAAGTCGTCTGGTGAGTACGGCGGCTGCCTGGCCTCAATCACGGTCCGCGCGTGCTCCGGCGTCTGCAGCAGCCCGGCGATGATGTTGCACTCGTAGATGCCGATCTCGATCGCCTGGGACTCCAGCTTCGCCAGCGCCCGAACCTTCTTGGGGTACCGGACCTTGGCGGTGTCCTCCTTCATCGCCGAGATCAGCCCGTCCGCCCTTAGCACCTCCTCGGACTTGTCCAGATACTCGGGCCGGGGAATCCGCTTCCCGCCCTCAATCTTGTAGACCAAGTCCTCGCTGTACCCCGCCGCCACCGCAAAGTCCGCGACACGCATCCCCACCGCCTCGCGCCGCAGCTTCAACTGCCGCCCCACCGTCGCAAGGACCGCCAACCCCCACTCGTCGTCCGGGTCCACCTCCCAACCCGGTTCATCCGCCTCGCCGTTGAGCTGTCCCTCGCCCGGTTCCACCAACATCCCGCACCCCTCCTGATCCGTACGACCGTGCCGCGACGCCCCTACCCGCGCGACCGGTCCCGACAGCCTGGACACGACCGGACAACGCCTGGACAGTCACCGTACGCAACGGCCATGTCACTGTTCACGGTGAGCACGCGCGGCCACGCTGAGTGACGTGATC
>NZ_JBXVPZ010000778.1:0-2540 GCF_057961495.1 Streptomyces sp. P5F9
CCACCACCCCGCCCGCGGCGCTCCCGCACCGCCCCGCCTCCGGCGTGACCAGCACCGGCGGCGCGCACGCCACGATGAACCATCGCGGGGACAACGTGACGCTCAGCGGCCAGGGTTACGTCCTCGTCCGCTGGCAGATCTCGCCGCAGTACCGCAACGGCGCGCTGGTCATGCCGAGTTGGACCGCCCTGAAGGGCAAGCTCTTCCACGTGGCCTCGGGCGGCGGCCGGCGTATGGACGACCCGGTCAGCACCACCGACACCACCGCCACCGGCATGGGCAACGCGACCACCGGCTACGACGTCCTGCCCACCGGCACCCAACAGATGTGGCAGAACGAGTACTTCTACGTCGACGGCAGCGTCACCCTCACCGTCAACGAACGCGGCGCGGACTACGGCCTGAACGTCTTCCCCACCACCTGGGACGCCGTGGAGAAGGACATCACCACCGGCCCCGCCCAGGGCGCGACCCGCTACGGCCTCACCCGGGACACCGGCAAGGACAACACCCCGATACCCCAGTACGTCACCCGTGCGACCCCGGCCGACCCGGCGACGGTGCCTCAGCGCTCGCGTGTGTAGTCGTCCCGGCGCGGTCGTCCTGCGCGGCCATGACCTCGTCAGCCCTTCTTCCTGAGCCCGCAGAGCACGTCGACCCGGTTGGTGGTGATCGAGTCGACGCCCATGTCGAGGAGGCGGCGCATCGAGCGACGGGTGTCCGGGGTCCATACCGACAGGAGGTAGCCGTCGCGGTGGACGCGGGCGGTGAGGTCCCGATCGACCAGTGTGAAGCGGTAGTTGAGCCAGCGCGGCCGTACCGCTTCGAGCACCGCGGGGCGCGGGGGAGCGAGCGAGGTCCAGGTCAGGGCGATCTCGGCGGACGGGTCGGCCGCGCGGACGGCGAGCATCGCGTCGGCGCCCGCGCAGTAGTACACGCGGTCCTCCGCCCCGTACTCGCGGATCTCGTCCACGATCCGGCGCACGGCCCGCGGGTCGGCGGGGCCGGGCAGGTCGACCATCACCCGGCTGCCCTCGGTCGCGGCCAGCGCCTCGACCAGCGTCGGCACCCGGCCGTCCGTGAGCCCGCGCACCTCGTCCACCGACAGCGACTTCAGCGGCCGGTCCAGCTCCCACAGCCGTTCCAGCGTCTCGTCGTGCAGCAGCACGGGGACGCCGTCACGGGTCAGCCGTACGTCGAACTCGACGGCGTCCGCGCCCTGGTCGAGGGCGGAACGCAGCGAGTCGACGGTGTTCTCGCGGACACGGTAGGGGTCGCCGCGATGGCCCACGGCGGTCACGTTCTGCATGGGCCCATTCTGCTGGTTGTCAGGGCGCGCCGGTGGTCAGGGTGCGAGCCACGTCGAGGTGTAGGTGTCGATCTCGTCGTCGATACGGGCCTTGCCCGCCGCGTCCAGGAAGGAGGCCCGCACGGCGTTCTTCGCGAGGTCGGCGACACCGCGTTCGTCCAGGTCGAGGAGGCGGGCGGCGACCGCGTACTCGTTGTTGAGGTCGGTGCCGAACATCGGCGGGTCGTCGGAGTTGACCGTGACGAGGACCCCGGCGCGGACGAACTCCTTGATCGGGTGCTCGTCGAGCGTGCGGACCGCGCGGGTGGCGATGTTGGAGGTCGGGCAGACCTCCAGCGCGATGCAATGCTCGGCGAGATGCGCGAGCAGCCTGGGGTCCTGGGCGGAGGTGGTGCCGTGGCCGATGCGCTCGGCGCGCAGGTCGTTCAGGGCGTCCCAGACCGTCCCGGGGCCGGTGGTCTCACCGGCGTGCGGCACGGAGTGCAGGCCGGCGGCGACGGCCCGGTCGAAGTACGGCTTGAACTGCGGTCGCGGCACCCCGATCTCCGGCCCGCCGAGCCCGAACGACACCAGCCCCTCCGGCCGTACGCGATCGTCGGTCGCGAGCCGCACGGTCTCCTCGGCGGCTTCGAGACCCGCCTCACCGGGAATGTCGAAGCACCACCGCAGCACGGTCCCGAACTCCGCCTCGGCCGCCTTGCGGGCATCCTCGATCGCGTCCATGAAGGCCCGCTCGTCGATCCCACGCCGGGTCGACGAGAACGGCGTGATGGTCAACTCGGCGTAGCGCACCTGCTGCCGGGCCATGTCCCGGGCGATCTCGTAGGTCAGCAGCCGTACGTCCTCGGGCGTGCGGATCAGGTCTACGACGGACAGGTACACGTCGATGAAGTGCGCGAAGTCCGTGAAGTTGAAGTAGTCGACCAGGGCCTCGGGGTCGGTGGGCACCCTGGAGTCGGGGTGCCGGGCGGCCAGCTCCGAGACGATCCGCGGGGAGGCGGAGCCGACGTGATGGACATGCAGCTCGGCCTTCGGCAGCCCGGCGATAAAGGCATGCAGGTCACGGGCCTGACCGGCGGCGATCCCGGCGCTGTGGTCGGAGCTCTGGTCGGACAAGGTTCCTCCCCGGAACGGCGCCCCGGGCAGTGCCGTGCGGGACGCGGGTGATCGGCTGATCGTCGACTCGGGATCATCGTAGGCCGGGGTGGGGCGGTGGCTTGGGGTGAGGCGG
>NZ_JBXVPZ010000779.1:0-2536 GCF_057961495.1 Streptomyces sp. P5F9
CTACGGCTGAAGGCGCGGCGGGCGGCGGCTACTCCTACGACCCGTACGCCCCCTACGACCCCCGCAACCCCGGCCGACGCCTGAGAGGTCGGCGCCGCTGCCCGTCGTAGCGCCGCGTGATCGGTCACCGCCGGTGCCGTCGTAGCGCGAGCTGATCAGGTCACCGCCAGAGCCCCTCGTAGCGCGAGCCGGTCAGTCGTCCTCGGTCTCCTTGGCCGCGTCGTGCCACTTGGGGTCGTTCTCCCACTCCAGGTTGCGCTCGCGGGCCGTCTCCATCGCGTGCTCGGCCTCGGCGCGGGTGGTGTACGGCCCGAACCGGTCCTTGGCGGGGCACTCCGGCCCCTCCTCGACCTTCTTGTGTTCGAGGCAGTAGTACCACTCGCCGGGCTTCCCGGCCGTGCGCTTCTTGAACAGGGCCATCAACGGCTCCTTTCCCTACGGCCATGTTCCCCCATGACCGCTGGTTAGACTCGCTGGCATGTCTGGCCAGTCGCTGCTCGTACCAGGGGAGCTCTCCCCCACCCGTCCCGTGCCCGGAAACATCCGTCGCCCCGAGTACGTCGGCAAGCCCGCGCCGACCCCGTACACCGGGCCGGAGGTGCAGACCCCCGAGACGATCGAGGCGATGCGCGTCGCCGGGCGGATCGCCGCGCGGGCGATGGCGGAGGCCGCGAAGATCATCTCGCCGGGGGTGACCACGGACGAACTCGACCGCGTGGCGCACGAGTACATGTGCGACCACGGTGCCTACCCGTCGACGCTCGGCTACCGCGGCTTCCCCAAGTCCCTGTGCACCTCGCTCAACGAGGTGATCTGCCACGGCATTCCGGACTCCACGGTGCTGCGCGACGGCGACATCATCAACCTCGACGTGACGGCGTACATCGGCGGGGTGCACGGCGACAACAACGCGACGTACCTGGTCGGCGACGTCGACGAGGAGAGCCGCCTGCTGGTCGAGCGCACCCGCGAGTCCCTGGACCGGGCGATCAAGGCGGTCAGGCCGGGCCGCCAGATCAACATCATCGGCCGGGTCATCGAGTCGTACGCCAAGCGCTTCGGGTACGGCGTGGTCCGGGACTTCACCGGCCACGGCATCAACTCGTCCTTCCACTCCGGCCTGATCGTCCCGCACTACGACAGCCCGCACGCGACGACGGTCATCCAGCCCGGGATGACGTTCACGATCGAGCCGATGCTGACGCTGGGGACGTACGAGTACGACATGTGGGACGACGGGTGGACAGTCGTCACGAAGGACCGGAAGCGGACGGCTCAGTTCGAGCACACGTTGGTGGTGACGGAGACGGGGGCGGAGGTTCTCACGCTGCCATAGCGCCTCGGGAGCGCCTAGCGCCTCGGGACCGCCTTGGGACCCGTCCTCTGCTGGGGGCGGGTCTCTTCTTGTACGCTTTTACCGACAGGGTGTCGGCAACCTGTTGACTTAGGTAAGCCTTACCTTAGAGGATAGAGCTCATGGACTCCTTCTCGACAGTCATCCGCACCGCGTCCCACGAACAGCACGTGGAGGCCGAGACCTCCACCTTCATGAGCGATCTGCTCGGCGGCCGGCTGGGCGTGAACGCGTACGCCCGGTACACCGAGCAACTGTGGTTCGTCTACGAGGCGTTGGAGACCGGGGCGGAGCGCCTCGCGGCGGATCCGGTGGCCGGGGCGTTCATCCAGGCCGAGTTGTTCCGACTGCCGGCGCTGGAGCGGGACCTTGAGCATCTGCGGGGCGCGGACTGGCGGTCCGGGCTGACCGCACTGCCGGCGACCCAGGCCTACGCGGAACGGGTGCGGGAGTGCGCGGAGTCGTGGCCGGCCGGGTACATCGCCCATCACTACACCCGTTACCTCGGGGATCTCTCCGGCGGGCAGATCATCCGGGACAAGGCGGAGCGGACATGGGGGTTCTCCCGGAAGGGGGACGGGGTGCGGTTCTATGTGTTCGAGGGGATCGGGAACCCGGCGGCGTTCAAGCGGGGGTATCGGGAGCGGCTGGATTCCGTGCCGGTCGATGATCTGGAGAAGCAGCGGGTCGTGGCCGAGTGCAAGCGGGCGTTCGCGTTGAACACCGGGGTGTTTCGGGCGTTGGGTGAGGAGTTTCCGCTGTCGGCGTGAGCGGTTGGTTGTCTGCGGGAGCGTTGCTGGGGCTGCCGCCCCCAGACCCCCGCTTCGGCCCTGAAGGGGCCTCGTCCTCAAACGCCGGACAGGCCGAATATTGCCGGCCTGGGTGGGGAAGTGGCCGCCATTACGGAGGAGTTGGTGTCACGGAGCCGTCAGCGCTCCAGGAACACCCGTCCCCCGACCTCGACCCAACCCCCAGGCTGCGGAGCCGTGAGTATCTGAGACCCCGCACCCTGCGTGATGTTGAGAGCCCGGCCCAACTGGTCGGTCAACAGCAACGCCGCCGCGCCCGTGGCCTCGTCCTCGTGGATGCCGTCGTCGCGGCCCGGGAAGGCGCGGGCGCGGCGGCGTTGCTGTTGACCGACCAGTTGGGCCGGGCTCTCAACATCACGCAGGGTGCGGGGTC
>NZ_JBXVPZ010000780.1:0-2532 GCF_057961495.1 Streptomyces sp. P5F9
GCACGGTCCCGCTCCCCCGCCGCCCCCTCGATCCGGACGACCGGCAGCGGAACCGGTACGAGAACGAACTGAGGTGGCGCACGGTGCCCGGAGAGCCGCTACGGCTCGTCACGGGCCTGCGTTTCGACGTCCTGGACGTGCCGGTCGAGGCCGGCGCCGCGGCGCTCTGGCGGCTGGGCCCGGACTCTCCGGTGGCCGTACGGGGCGACCGGATGCGGCTGCTGGTGGCCGCGGGCAGCGCGGAGGAACTTCCGGGGCTGCTGGACTGGCTGGAGTGGGGCGCTCTGGCGCCGACGCTGGATCTGGTGGCGCTGGGCGCGGACGGGCACATGGAGGCGCCGCCGTTCCCCGGGGCGAGGCCCTCAGGGGCACCGCTGCCGGGCTCGGGGGTCGCGAAGGCGCAACCGCTCCCCGCGGGCAGTTCGCGTCCCTTGCAGGGGGCCGCCGTGTGGCTGCGACCCCCCGAGCCGGGGTGCGAGGTCGAGGCCTCGCTGCCGACAATGCCGGCCGTGGGGGGCGTAGGGCACGCCCCTGATCTCGTACGACTTGTGGACACGGTGGCCACTCAGTGCCACCGGGTACGGCTGCGGCGCTCCTGCGCTCAGCCGTTGGCCTTCTCGTAGGCTTCGCGAATGGCCGCGGGAACACGACCGCGGTCGTTCACGTCGTGGCCGTTCTCCTTGGCCCACGCGCGAATCTGCGCGGTGTCCTGGCTGCCGCCCGTTGCGGCGCGCGCCTTTCCGCGACCGCCCGAAGCGCGGCCACCGGTACGGCGTCCGCCCTTCACGTAAGCGTCGAGAAGTCCACGGAGCTTGTCCGCATTCGCGGTGGTGAGATCGATCTCGTACGTCTTGCCGTCCAGCGCGAACGTCACCGTCTCGTCCGCCTCGCCGCCGTCGAGGTCATCGACAAGAAGGACCTGAACCTTCTGTGCCACCGGATTTCCTTTCATCGATTACTTGCGGGCCTGGGGTCTGCGGCGTCCGCCGTTTCGCCGTCCCCTGTTATATGCAGTACTGCAGTACGTCGGAAAGCAAACCGCTTTTGCTGGAAAAACACAAACCCCTGGGAGAGACCGAGCGACCTCCCCCGCCCAGAAAGATGCGCGTTTCGGACATAGGGAACCTGGGCAGGGCGACCCGGCCGAATTGGGGGCCGCGATCACAGATGCAGAAGCATCCGACTGTTGCCCAAGGTGTTCGGTTTCACCCGTTCGAGACCGAGGAACTCCGCCACGCCCTCGTCATAGGAACGCAACAGCTCCGCGTAGACATCGGTGTCAACAGGTGTCTCACCGATCTCCACGAAGCCGTGCTTCGAGAAGAAGTCCACTTCGAAGGTGAGACAGAAAACGCGACGAACGCCTAGCCAGCGAGCCGTGTGCAGCAACTTCTCCAGCAACTGATGGCCCACACCGGCGCCCTTCAAGCCGGGCTTCACCGCGAGAGTGCGGACTTCCGCGAGGTCTTCCCACATGACATGCAGTGCCCCGCAGCCGACGACCTCGGCGTTGTCGTCCCGTTCGGCGACCCAGAACTCCTGGATGTCCTCGTAAAGAGTCACCGTCGCTTTGTCGAGCAGGATGCGACCGCGGACGTAGGCGTCAAGGAGTCGGCGCACCGCCTCGACATCGCCGGTCCGGGCCCGCCGGACGGTGATGGCTTTCGCGGTGACTTCGGGGTGCTCTGCTGACATGAGCGGACGCTATCGCCCGCCGCCCGAGGGCGCGGAGCCGGGGTTCTGGACGCCATCCGCGGGTTCGGGTGTTTCCGGTCCCTGGACGATGCGTACGGCGCTGCGGAGGGCCTCACGCTGTTCGTCGCTCATCATCCCGAAGAAGGCGACGAGAGCGGCCGCGGGGTTGTCGCTCTGGGACCAGGCGTCGTTCATCAGGGCGGCGGAGTAGGCGGCTCGTGTGGAGACCGCCTCATATCGATAGGCCCGGCCTTCCGCCTCACGACGCACCCAGCCCTTCTGATGGAGATTGTCCAAAACGGTCATCACCGTGGTGTACGCGATGGACCGTTCCCGCTGAAGGTCTTCCAGGACTTCTCGAACGGTCACCGGGCGGTTCCACTTCCACACCCGCGTCATGACCGAGTCTTCGAGTTCTCCCAATGGGCGAGGCACAGCTCAGAACCATAGTGGAAAAGGAACAAAAAGGGCGTACGACTCGGAAAGCACGCGTGTGCGTGCGGGAGTCGTACGCCCTTGAAGGCGCCGCGGAAAACGGAGGGTTCAGGCGTCGGCGGCCGAAGAGGCCTGGCGGGCGCTCTCCGCGCGCGCGATGGCGGCGTCGACGGCCGCGTCCTCCTTGGCCTTCATGGCCCCGCCCTGGGTCTTCACGATGACCCGGATCAGTCCGATGAAGAACACGGCCATGACGACCGGGGGCACGAGCGCGGAGACATAGTCCATGCCCCCAGAGTAGCCACGGGCCCCAAGGCGAACGGGGCGGGGTCGGTTCAGCCGGCGGCGAGCTGCTGCGACGGGTTCGCGGGAGGTGGTGCCGGTTTGCGCCGGGGGAAGACC
>NZ_JBXVPZ010000781.1:0-2531 GCF_057961495.1 Streptomyces sp. P5F9
AGATGTGTATAAGAGACAGCTCCAACACCGGTCACTTGAAAGGGACTTACGTGTCGCACTCCAACACCGTCCGGCACAGAGAACACCTCGCCCGTACCCGCCCCCGCACCGGCACCCGGATGCGCTGATGACACGTAGGGCACGGGAAAGTCACCCGCAAGCTGCCACCCCGGTCCCCGCTGAAGGCGTACGGCACGCCTGGCTGAGGACCCGGCCCGGGTGCGTGCCGCCGGTCCTGGGCGTACCGGCGTCGCCCCGCCCACCCCGCCGCGGTCAACGGGGGCTGCTGCTCGTCGCGCCGGGCCCGGGCCATGCCCTTGACGTACGCCGTGTAGGCCTGCGGGCTGGTGAACCACACGGAGGGGTCCTCGCCGAAGACCAGGGCACGCTTGGCGAGGACGTACCCGAACTCCTCCGGCGTGAGATAGCCGAGTTTCTGCGAGGACGCCGAGTCCTCCCGGTACGCGTCCAGCAGCAGCCACCCCGCGCCGAGATACGTCGCGGCCGTGTCCGTGAGGATCTCGTTCTCACGGGTGCCGGGGAAGGACAGGTCGAGGCGGTGCAGATAGACGTGCATGACCTCGTGCGCGAGAGCCGCGCCGATGTCCCGCCGATGCGTGCGGAACCGGTCGTTCAACTCGATGAAGTACTCGGGCCCGGCGGTGAGTTCGACGTTCGCCGCATGGGTCATCTCACGGAAGCTGATGATCGGCCGGGCGTCCGGGAGCCGGTAGTGCCGGACCATCTCACGGGCCACCCGCTGCGCCCCCAGATGCAGGTCGTCCGTGTCGCAGAACGCCACGTCGACGGGGGCCACGCTGGTCGCGAACGTCTGGACGGTGTCGTAGGACAACCGCTTGTAGAGCGCGGTGATGGCGTCCCGCACCGTATCGAGGTGCGGGTAGCCGTGCTCGACCGGTCCGTCGTCCGCCACGTCCACAACCCCCAAAGACGCCCTGAACCCGCATCCACTCTATGCCGGTGCGCAGGAATGCACGCCCCTGAAATCCCCCTGACAGATCGCGGCCGGGAAGGTTATGCTCCCCGCGATGACGACTCACTCTGTTCACAGAATGGGGGTCCCGTCCGCGCAAGGTGAGTGCTGATGCTCCCTCACACCGCGATCGGGGATTCCCGGCTTTCCTTCTGGCTGCGCGTGCGCGAGTTCGCCGTGCCGCCCTCCATGATCGAGACCGCTACGGCCCGTCGGCATGCCGGCGACTGGGCGGGTGCCTGCGCCGCCGCGGGCGTGGACCTCGATCTCGATCTACGGTCCGTAGCGCGCGCCCATGGCCGGGAACTGGCCGCCCGGGTCCGCGCCGATCTCCGCCGACTGGCCCCTGACCTGCTCCGCTGGCATCTGCCGAGGATCGCGCCTGACGGGTTGCTGCGCCCGGGCCTCACCCTCACCCTGGCCCGCTACGGGGACGACGCCACCGGCCCGCCGCATCTGGTGGTCCGGACGCCGCCGGCCTGGGCGGACGGCGGCCAGCGCGTCAGCCTCGCGCTGTGGGACGGCACGCGCCGCGACGCCGACGCCCGCCGGCACCCGCATCCCCGGCCCAGCCGTTGGTTCCGCCTCGACCTGCACCGGCATCTGTGGGACGCGGGCAGGAGCGGTGAGCTGCGGGTCCGGTCCGGCGCCGATCGGCCACGCTCCGATGACCCTCCACCGCTCCCGGATCTGCCGGAGACAGCGCTGGAGGGACGTCACTGCGCCGTCGACCGGTGGGCGGCCGAGGCGGCGATCCTGCTCCGCGCGGAGGGGCGGACGCCCGGTCCCGTCGTCGTACGGCTCGGCTCCCGGCACCGGCTCACGCTGACCCTGGACCCGGTCGAGGACACCCTGCGTACCGCACCGGCACCTACGGGCGGCAGCACCACCGAGCTACCGGTCCTCCCCGACGCGGCCACCTGGGTCCTGCCCGACCTGGAACTCCTCCGCACCGGTGCGATCGACGCCGGCCGACTGCATCCGCTGGTCGCCGCCGCACTCGTACCGGATCGGCCTCGGCCTCAACCGCACGCTTCCGCGCGAGTGTTGGACCGTGCCAGGAATCCGCACCTGATCGAATGCCGGGGCGCCCAGCACCGGATCGGTCTGGTCGACGGCGTACTGGTACCCCTGGACCACGATCCGGCCGAGATCCGGCGCGAGGAACTGCTGGTCGCGCTGACCGGCACCCCGCTGCCGTGTCTGCGGGCCATCGACGAGGCACACCGCCACCCGGACTGCCTCACCGGCGTGCGCGAACGCCTCATCCACGGGGACACCGCCGGTGCGCTGGCCGTCGTAGAAGGACTGCTCGGTCCTGACGCGGTGCTGCGCGGCGGCGCGCTGCGGGACGAACTGCGGGCAGCGGCCGAACGGCGGCTCGCGTACGGGCTGTTCAGGGCGGGACTGACCGGCCCCGGACCCCGATCCGGCCATTTCTTCCCGGGACTTCCCCGCGCCCAGAAGCTCCGCCCCCGCCGCACCACCGGCCGCTGACCGCACAGGGCGCTCCCAGCCCTGCCCTCAACCGCCCGGC
>NZ_JBXVPZ010000782.1:0-2531 GCF_057961495.1 Streptomyces sp. P5F9
GGACAGGCCCACGCGCGGTGACCCCCAGCGCGCCGAGCACGACCGGGACTGGCTCGGCCGCGGCGCCCTCTCCTTCCTCGCCGAGGCCTCCGACCTCCTCGCGGGACAGCTCGACGAGGACCTCGTCGCCGCGCTCGCCGGACAGCTGATCGTGCCGAGGCTTGCCGACTGGTGCGCCGTATGGCTGGAGGACGAGGCGACGGGCCGCGGCGGCGGCTGGGGCGAGGGCGCCGGCGCCGGGCCGCGCCTCGCCCGGGTCTGGCACGGCAGCGAGAACCGCATCGAGGAGCTGCGCGGCGCCCTGGAGAAGGACCCGCCCCGCCCGCCGGACACCTTGCGGCCCGTGTCCTACCCCTGGCCCGCCGACGCACTGGGCCCGCACGGCACCCACGGCGCGGCACTGGCGTACCGGCTGATCGCGGGCGGCCGGCCGCTCGGCACGCTCGTCATCGGACGGTCCGGGCTGCCCCGCTTCCCCGACGAGGTCACCGGCCTGGTCGAGGACCTCAGCCGCCGCGTCGCGCTCGCCATCGGCGCGGCCCGCCAGTACGCCCGCCAGGCCACCATCAGCCGCGTCCTCCAGCGCGGCCTGCTGCCCGGCGCCGTCGCCGAGATCCCCGGCGTGCACAGCGCCCTCGTCTACGAACCGTGCGACAAGGGCGGCCCCAGCGGCGACTTCTACGACCTCTTCCCGGCCGGTGACGGCCGCTGGTGCTTCGCCCTCGGCGACGTCCAGGGCAAGGGCCCCGAGGCCGCCGTCGTCATCGGACTCGCGCGCCCCTGGTTGCGCCTCCTCGCCCGCGAGGGCTACCGCGTCGCCGACGTCCTCGACCGCCTCAACCAGCTCCTCCTCGACGACGCCACCGAGGCCGCCGACGCGGCCGCCCACGCGATGGTGGCGGCGGGCGGCATGCCGGGCCCGGTCGGCGACGGCCCCCGCTTCCTCTCCCTCCTCTACGGCGAGCTGGTCCCCTTCGACGGCGGCGTCCGCTGCACCCTCGCCTCCGCCGGACACCCGCTGCCGCTGCTCCTCGGCCCGGACGGCACCGTCGGCACGGCAGCCCGCCCGCAGACCCTCCTCGGGGTCGTCGAGGACGTCACGTACACCAGCGAGACCTTCGAACTGCGGCCCGGCGACAGCCTGTTGTGCGTCACCGACGGGGTGACCGAGCGGCGCTCCGGCTCCGTCCAGTTCGACGACGGCGACGGGCTCGCGACCGCGCTCGCCGGGTGCGCGGGGCTGAGCGCCGAGCTGATCGCGGAGCGGATCAAACGCCTCGTCCACGAGTTCGGCGGCCGCCCGCCGGAGGACGACATGGCCCTGCTGGTGCTCCAGGCCGAGTAGTCCTCGCCGGTGCTGGACAATGGAAGGCATGCCTTCCGCACTCCCCGACGGCGATCCCGTCCCCGAAGACGGCGCACTGCCCGCACAGGCGCTCGCCGGGACCGCCGACCGCCCCCTCGGGTTCTATCTGCACGTCCCGTACTGCGCGACCCGCTGCGGCTACTGCGACTTCAACACCTACACGGCGACCGAGCTGCGCGGCACGGGCGGAGTGCTGGCCTCCCGCGACAACTACGCGGACACCCTGATCGACGAGGTCCGCCTGGCCCGCAAGGTCCTCGGCGACGACCCCCGCCCGGTCCGCACGGTCTTCGTCGGCGGCGGCACCCCCACCTTGCTCGCGGCGGGCGATCTCGTACGGATGCTGGGCTCGATCCGCGACGAGTTCGGCCTGGCGCCGGACGCGGAGATCACGACGGAGGCGAACCCGGAGTCGGTGGACCCCGCCTACCTCGCGGCCCTCCGCGACGGCGGCTTCAACCGCGTCTCCTTCGGCATGCAGAGCGCGAAACAGCACGTACTGAAGGTGCTGGACCGCACCCACACCCCCGGCCGCCCCGAGGCCTGCGTCGCGGAGGCCCGCGCGGCCGGCTTCGACCACGTCAACCTCGACCTGATCTACGGCACCCCCGGCGAGAGCGACGAC
Source organism: Streptomyces sp. P5F9 (assembly GCF_057961495.1). Lineage (NCBI taxonomy): Bacteria > Bacillati > Actinomycetota > Actinomycetes > Kitasatosporales > Streptomycetaceae > Streptomyces > Streptomyces sp. P5F9. The sequence continues at coordinate 1,992 of NZ_JBXVPZ010000782.1, forward strand.
GACTGGCGCGCGTCCCTCGACTCCGCCCTCGGCGCCGGCCCCGACCACATCAGCGCGTACGCCCTGATCGTCGAGGAGGGCACCCAGCTCGCGCGCCGCATCCGCCGCGGCGAGGTCCCCATGACGGACGACGACGTCCACGCCGACCGCTATCTGATCGCCGACGAGGTGATGTCGGCGGCGGGCTTCGACTGGTACGAGGTGTCCAACTGGGCGACGTCGAATTCCGGCCGTTGTCTCCACAACGAGCTGTACTGGCGCGGCGCCGACTGGTGGGGCGCGGGCCCCGGAGCGCACTCCCACGTCGGCGGCGTCCGCTGGTGGAACGTGAAGCACCCGGGCGCGTACGCGGGGGCCCTGGCCTCCGGCCGCTCACCGGGCGCGGGCCGGGAGATCCTCTCGGCGGAGGACCGCCGGGTGGAGCGCATCCTCCTGGAGCTGCGGCTGCGGGAGGGGGCCCCGCTGGACCTGCTCCGGCCGGAGGGGCTCGCGGCTTCGCGCCGGGCGCTCGGGGAGGGGCTGCTGGAGGCGGGGCCGTAC
>NZ_JBXVPZ010000783.1:0-2527 GCF_057961495.1 Streptomyces sp. P5F9
CCCGCAGCACCCCGAGCCCCAACTGCACCACCCCGGCGGCGAACACGAGCACCCCGAGCGTCTCGACGCCGTACGCCCGCACGGCCTCGTACACGAGCACGGTCAGCCCGACGGCCGGACCGCTCACCTGCAGGCTGCTCCCAGGCAACGCCCCGACGACCAGCCCACCGACGATCCCGGTCACCAGCCCCAACTCGGCCGGCACCCCGGAGGCGATCGCCACGCCCACACAGAGTGGGAGCGCGACAAGAAAGACAACCAAAGAAGCAAGCAGATCGGCCTTGCTCACACCACAGCGCACGACACGCATGACAACGGCACCTCCGAAGACAGGACAGAGCCGGACAGGAGATGCGTGGGCGCCGCACCGGGGGAGGGCGCGGCGAACTGAAATCCATTGTCGGGAAAGGGAGTTGGCCCCGCACCCGATTCGTGTTGCCACCCCGTGAACGCGGAGGCATCCATACCGGAGCACCCCACTCCGATCACGCCACCACGCGCCTGCGCCGCCCCGCACACCCACCGGACGACACCTCAAGCCGCTTGACGGCCTCGTCCCGCGCTCCATCGGACGACACCTCAAGCCGCTTGACGGCTCCGTCCCGCACACCGGACGACACCCCGACCCGCTTGACGGCCCCGTCCCGTGCGAGCATTATTCATCACATGATGAATTACCTCCCCAGTCCGTCCGCGTCACCGGACACCCCACCCGGCGCGGACCGCGAACCCGCCGTCCAAGCCGAAGCCCTCACCGTCGTCCGCGGCCCCCGCACGGTCCTCCGCGCCCTCGACTTCGCCGTCCCGCGAGGGCAGATCACCGGCCTCCTCGGCCCCTCCGGCTGCGGCAAGTCGACGCTCATGCGCTCGATCGTCGGCACCCAGGCCAAAGTCACCGGCACCCTGAACGTCCTCGGTCGCCCCGCAGGACACCCCACCCTCCGAACCCGCATCGGCTACGTCACCCAAGCCCCCTCCGTCTACGATGACTTGACGGTCCGTCAGAATCTCGACTACTTCGCCGCGATCCTCGACCCCGGCCGCGCCGCGGCCACCCGCCGCCACGACGACGTCACCCGCGCCATCACCGACGTCGACCTCACCACCCACGCCGACTCCCTCGCCGGCAACCTCTCCGGCGGTCAGCGCAGCCGCGTCTCCCTGGCCGTGGCGCTCCTCGGCGCCCCGGAACTCCTCGTCCTCGACGAACCCACCGTCGGCCTGGACCCCGTCCTCCGCCGCGACCTCTGGGCCCTCTTCCACGACATCGCCGCCTCCCGCGGCGCCACCCTCCTCATCTCCTCCCACGTCATGGACGAGGCCGAGCGCTGCCACCGCCTCCTCCTCATGCGCGAGGGCGAGATCCTCGCCGACGACACCCCGGACGCCCTCCGCACCAGCACCGGCTCCGACACGGTCGAAGCCGCCTTCCTGCACCTGGTCGACGAGGCCGTAGCCACCGCCCGCCAGAAGGAGACGACCCGATGAGCGCGAACACGGCCACGAACACGACCGCCACGGGCACCCCCGCACCCACCACGCCCCGTGCCCTCAGCGCGTCCCGCACCACTGCCACCGCCGCCCGGGTCCTCCGCCAGCTCCGCCACGACCCCCGCACGATCGCGCTGCTGATCCTCATCCCGTGCTTGATGCTCGTCCTGCTGCGCTACGTCTTCGACGGCAGCCCGCGCACCTTCGACAGCATCGGCGCCTCACTGCTCGGCATCTTCCCCCTGATCACGATGTTCCTGGTCACGTCCATCGCCACCCTGCGCGAACGCACCTCCGGCACCCTCGAACGCCTCCTCGCCATGCCCCTCGGCAAGGGAGACCTGATCGCCGGCTACGCCCTCGCCTTCGGCATCCTCGCGATCATCCAGTCCGCCCTCGCGACGGGCCTGGCCGTCTGGTTCCTGGGCCTCGATGTGACCGGCAGCCCCTGGCTCCTCCTCCTGGTCGCCCTCCTCGACGCCCTGCTCGGGACCGCCCTCGGCCTCTTCGTCTCGGCCTTCGCGGCCTCCGAGTTCCAGGCCGTCCAGTTCATGCCGGCGGTGATCTTCCCCCAACTCCTCCTCTGCGGCCTCTTCACTCCCCGCTCCGACATGCACCCCGTCCTGGAGGCGATCTCCGACGTCCTGCCCATGTCGTACGCTGTCGACGGCATGAACGAGGTCCTCAAGCACACCGACATGACCGCCACCTTCGTCCGCGACGTACTGATCGTGGCCGGCTGCGCGATGCTGGTGCTGACACTGGGCGCGGCCACCCTGAGAAGGCGTACGGCATAGAGGCGTACGGAGGTCTTGTTCCGCCAGCCGGACAGCCACCACTCCTCCCCACGGCCGGTGCGAGGATGGGCCCATGAGCCAGAAAGTCGCAGTCCTCGGCACCGGCAAGATCGGTGAGGCCCTGCTCAGCGGAATGATCCGAGCGGGCTGGGCCCCGGCCGACCTGCTGGACCTCACCGCCACCGAACTGCGCGCCCAGCCGGACTGGCCGGCCCTCCGTGACACGGTGACCGCCTGGT
>NZ_JBXVPZ010000784.1:0-2517 GCF_057961495.1 Streptomyces sp. P5F9
CGGGGACGTGGGGGGCGCGGGGCGTGCCGGGGCTGTGCATGACCCGGCGAGTCTATGCGAGCACGCCGTGTGGTGCCCGGTGACCTGCGGGGGTGCGGGGGTGCGGGGGCGTCCGCGCTGTGCAACGTTGGAAGGCACGGATACCAGTCGCCGCCCAGTCGCCGCACGGAAGGTCCGTGGTCATGAGCACTCCCGGATTCGGGTTCGGACGCAGCCCCTTCGAGGAATTCGACGAGCTGATGTCCCGGTATTTCGGCGGTTCGGGTCCGGCGGCACCGTCACGCCGGGCCCAGCGCGTCGACATCGGCAGCCTGCTCTCCGAACGGGCCCGTGAGCTGGTGGCCCTGGCGCGGGACGTCGCCGCCGTCGAGGGCAGCGAGGAACTCGACGCCCGGCATCTGCTGGCCGCCGCCACCGAGCAGGAGTCGACCCGGCGGCTGCTCGCCGAGGCGGGCGCGGACCCCGATCGGATTCGGGAACGGCTGACCGCAGGTGCGGACGGCGGTCCGAAGTCCGAACCCAGCACGCTCACCCCGGCGGCCAAGCGGGCCCTGCTCGACGCGTACCGGATCTCCCGCGCCGAGGACTCCTCCTACATCGGCCCCGAACACCTGCTGCGGGCCCTCGCCGCCAACCCCGAGTCGGCCGCCGGACAGGCCCTCGCGGGCAGCGGCTGGGAGAGCGCAGGGTCGCCCACCGGTGCCGAGCCCGAGCGGAAGCGGCCCAGCAGTACGCCCACCGTCGACGAGTACGGGCGCGACCTCACCGAGGACGCCCGTGCCGGGCGGCTCGACCCGGTGATCGGGCGGGACGACGAGGTCGAGCAGACCATCGAGGTGCTGTCCCGGCGCAGCAAGAACAACCCCGTCCTCATCGGCGACCCCGGCGTCGGCAAGACCGCCGTCGTCGAGGGCATCGCCCAACGCATCGTCGCCGGTGACGTGCCGAAGACCCTCGAAGGCAAGCGGCTCGTCTCCCTGGACCTGGCCGGGATGGTCGCCGGCACCAAGTACCGGGGCGAGTTCGAGGAGCGGCTGAAGAAACTCCTCGACGAGGTGAGCGAGCACGGAGACGAACTGGTGCTGTTCCTCGACGAGTTGCACACCGTCGTCGGCGCGGGTGGAGGTGGGGACGGTGCGCTGGACGCGGGGAACATGCTCAAACCCGCCCTGGCCCGTGGGCAGTTGCACCTCATCGGTGCCACGACCGTCGACGAGTACCGCAAGTACATCGAGAAGGACTCCGCGCTGGAGCGCCGCTTCGCGCCCATCCTGATCGGCGAACCGACCGTCGACGACACCATCGAGATCCTGCGCGGCCTGCGCGACCGCTACGAGGCCCACCACCAGGTCCGTATCACCGACGAGGCCGTCGTCGCGGCGGCCGAGCTGTCCGACCGGTACATCACCGCGCGCTTCCTGCCCGACAAGGCCATCGACCTGATGGACCAGGCCGCGGCACGCGTACGGCTGCGCGCCAAGACGCCGCTCTCCGACACCCGTGACACCGAGGACCGGCTCGCCGCCCTCAACCGGGAGAAGGACCAGGCCGTCGCCGACGAGGAGTACGAGCGGGCCAAGGAGATCCGAGACCAGATCAAGGACACCGAGGCCGAGTTGAAGGCGGGCGGCTCCGCCGAGGAGCAGGCGCCCAAGGTCACCGCCGAGGACATCGCCGAGGTCGTCTCCCGCACCACCGGCATCCCCGTCGCCCAGCTCACCGAGGAGGAACGCGCCCGGCTGATGAAGCTGGAGGAGCACCTCCATGAGCGGGTCGTCGGCCAGGACGAGGCGATCACCGCCGTCGCCCGCGCGGTACGCCGTGCTCGCGCCGGCATGAGCGATCCGAACCGGCCCATCGGCAGCTTCCTGTTCCTCGGCCCCACCGGCGTCGGCAAGACCGAACTGGCCCGCGCGCTGGCCGCCGCCCTCTTCGGCGACGAGAGCCGCATGATCCGCCTCGACATGAGCGAGTTCCAGGAGCGGCACACCGTCTCCCGCCTGGTCGGAGCGCCTCCCGGATACGTCGGCCACGACGAGGCCGGCCAGCTCACCGAGGCCGTCCGCAGGCAGCCGTACGCCGTGCTGCTGCTCGACGAGGTCGAGAAGGCGCACCCCGACGTCTTCAACACCCTGCTGCAACTCCTCGACGACGGACGGCTCACCGACTCGCAGGGACGCACGGTCGACTTCAAGAACACCGTCGTGATCATGACGTCGAACATCGGCGCCGACCGCATCCTCGCGGCGGGTGTCGACGACTACGCCAAGGTCCGCGAGACGGTGATGCCGGTCCTGAACCAGCACTTCCGCCCCGAGTTCCTCAACCGCATCGACGAGATCATCGTCTTCCGCGGCCTGGAACGCGCCCAACTCCGCGACATCGTCGACCTGTTGCTGGAACACACCCGGCGCAGGCTGCACGCCCAAGACGTCACCCTGGAGGTCACCGACGCGGCGGCGGAGCTGCTCGCCAACCTCGGCTACCAACCCGACTTCGGTGCCCGCCCTCCCCCAA
>NZ_JBXVPZ010000785.1:0-2505 GCF_057961495.1 Streptomyces sp. P5F9
CGCCCCCACGACAGCCCCGCCCGCTACCTGGTCCCGGCCCTCGTGGCCGCGGCCGTAGCGGTCGGACTCGGCGTCTACGGCAAGGTCCACGACCCGGCGGGCACCGCCTTCAACCTCGCCGGCTTCAGCAGCACGGGCGCGGTGAAGTCCTGGCTCGCGACCACCGCGTTCTTCTTCGCCCTCGTCCAGGTCGTCTCGGCCTTCATGGTCTACGGCAGGCTGCCGGGCCCGAGTTGGTCGGCGACGCTGCACCGCTGGTCGGGGCGGATCGCGTTCCTGGTGGCGGTGCCGGTGGCGGTGCACTGCCTCTACGCGTTCGGCTACCAGACGTACTCGACACGCGTGATGTGGCATTCCGTCCTGGGGTGCGCGTTCTTCGGCGCCTTCAGTGCCAAGATGCTGCTGCTCCGCTCGGAACGGCTGCCCGGCTGGCTGCTGCCGCTCGTCGGCGGACTGGTCTTCACCGTCCTCACGCTGCTCTGGCTGACATCCGCCCTCTGGTTCTTCCGCACGGTCGGAGTGACGACATGACCACCGCCGTAGCCACGACACGACCCCCCTCGGAGTGACCACATGACCGACAGCTCGACGCGCCGCACGGTCCTCGCGACGGGTGCGGCCGCCGCGCTCACCGCGGGCTGCAGCAAGTACGGCGACAGCAACGACTCCTCGGGCTCGTCGTCCGTGAAGGCCACCGGCGGCCAGGAGCTGGCGAAGACCTCCGACATCCCCGTCGGCGGGGGCAAGATCTTCAAGGACCAGAAGATCGTGGTGACCCAGCCGAAGAAGGACGAGTTCAAGGCCTTCTCGGCGATCTGCACCCACCAGGGCTGCACGGTCGGCACCGTCGCGAACGGCACCATCGACTGCCCGTGCCACGGCAGCAAGTACCGCATCGCGGACGGTTCCGTGGAGGCGGGACCGGCGCCGAAGTCGCTGCCCGCGGAGCAGATCAAGGTGGAGGGAAATTCGATCCGCCTGGCGTGAGATGCCACGTACGCTCCGGGAATGCCGTTCGAGAGCCTGGTCCGCGACCACACGATCTACGCCTGCGTGATGGGTTCACGCGCCTTCGGCCTGGCGACGGACGGCAGCGACACGGATCGCCGGGGCGTGTTCGTGGCCCCCACCCCGCTCTTCTGGCGCTTCGACAAGCCGCCGACGCACATCGAGGGCCCGGCGGAGGAGCAGTTCAGCTGGGAGCTGGAGCGCTTCTGCGAACTGGCCCTGCGCGCCAACCCCAACATCCTGGAGTGCCTCCACTCCCCCCTCGTGGAGCACGTCGACGACACCGGCCGTGAACTCCTCGCCCTGCGCGACGCGTTCCTCTCCCGCCAGGTCCACGAGACCTTCACGCGCTACGCGTTGGGCCAGCGCAAGAAGCTGGAGGTCGACATCCGCACGCACGGCGCCCCGCGTTGGAAACACGCGATGCACCTCCTCCGCCTCCTCACCAGCGCCCGCGATCTGCTCCGCACGGGCACCCTGAAGATCGACGTAGGAGACCAACGCGCCCCGCTCCTCGCGGTGAAACGCGGCGAAGTCCCCTGGCCGCAGGTCGAGTCCTGGATGACCCGCCTGGCCACGGAGACGGACGAGGCAGCCACCCACACCCCCCTCCCGCCGGAACCGGACCGCCGGCGAGTGGAGGATTTCCTGATCCGGGTCCGCCGCGCGTCCACCGACGCCCTACCGGGGTGACGCCACCGACAGCCCCGCGTCGACGGCGGCCTCGCCCTGCCGCTTGTCGTACGTCACGAACCAGCTGACCCCGTGCCCGAGTTTGAGATCCGCCACGGTGTGGATCGCGTCAAGGCCGCGCGGCGAGGTGTTCGGCGCCAACTCCCCCGCCTCCTGCATCAGTTCAGGCGTGAGACGAACCCGCGCGATGGCGTTCAGCAGAGCATCGGCGGCCGCCCGCTCGACCTCGTCCGCGCCGAGCCGACGCAGCAGCCGCACCTCGGTCTGCGCCAGGTCGCAGGTCACGACACGACGCATTCCGCCGTGCTGTCCGATCCACTGCTCCAGCGCCGTCGTCTCCGCCTCGACCCGCAGCAGCTTGGCGATCGCCGACGCGTCGAGGTAGAGCAACGTCACAGCGTCTCCTCCCCGCGCTGAGCGAGCAGCTCCGCGGTGGGGCCGCGTCCCTCCGCGTCCCGTCTGACCGCCCGGAGCCGCTCCAGCGCGTCCGCGGCCTCGACGCCGTGGCCGTCGTCCATGACCGAGGCATCGAGCAACCCGATGGCGATCGCGGCACGGAGGTCCCGTTCGGCCGGCTCCAGCGGAGACAGTACGGCGACCGGCACCCCGTCCCGAGTGACCTCGATCGACTCGCCCGCCGCCACGGCGTCCAACAGAGCCGCGGTGTGCCGGGACAGCTCCCGGACCGGCACACGCCTGCGCTTCGTCCTACCCATGCCTGCCACGACACGCCCACCGCCTGACAGGGCCCACCGGTGTCAGACACGAACACGACACGTCAGGCATCCCAAAGCTCCCCGAGCC
>NZ_JBXVPZ010000786.1:0-2500 GCF_057961495.1 Streptomyces sp. P5F9
CACCCCAACCCCCTAGGGGCGCGGGGCTGTTTCGATGTGCGGCTCCGCCGCGCGGGCGCGACCAGCCCCCACGGCGCGGCAGCCTCCAACGGCGCTCAAGAGGCACCCCCAGCGGAGCGCTTCGCGGCAAGCGCACCGCACCGCCTACCCTGGGAGGCTGACCGTCCCCCCTGTCAGGAGAGAAATGGCCGTCAACCTGGTCAATGTCGAGAACGTCAGCAAGGTGTACGGCACCCGTGCCCTGCTCGACGGCGTCTCGCTCGGTGTCTCCGAAGGGGACCGGATCGGGGTCGTGGGCCGCAACGGAGACGGCAAGACCACCCTGATCCGGATGCTCGCCAAGCTGGAGGAGTCCGACACCGGACGCGTCACCCACTCCGGAGGACTCCGCCTCGGTGTTCTCACGCAGCACGACTCCCTCGACCCGGAGGCGACCGTCCGCCACGAGGTCATCCGGGACATGGCCGACCACGAGTGGGCGGGCAACGCCAAGATCCGCGACGTGCTGACAGGACTCTTCGGCGGGCTTGACATGCCCGGCTTCCCGCAGGGACTCGACACCGTCATCGGCCCGCTCTCCGGTGGCGAGCGCCGCCGTATCGCGCTCGCCAAGCTGCTCATCGAGGACCAGGACCTGGTCGTCCTCGACGAGCCGACGAACCACCTCGACGTCGAGGGCATCGCCTGGCTCGCCCAGCACCTGCGCGAGCGCCGTTCCGCGCTCGTCTGCGTGACCCACGACCGCTGGTTTCTGGACCAGGTCTGCACGCGGATGTGGGACGTGCAGAAGGGCGACGTCTACGAGTACGAGGGCGGCTACACCGACTACGTCTTCGCCCGCGCCGAGCGTGAGCGCATCGCCGCCACCGAGGAGACCAAGCGGCAGAACCTGGTCCGCAAGGAGCTGGCCTGGCTGCGCCGGGGCGCCCCGGCCCGTACGTCCAAGCCGCGCTTCCGCGTCGAGGCCGCCAACGAACTGATCGCGGACGTGCCGCCGCCGCGCGACACCAGCGAGCTGATGAAGTTCGCCTCCTCGCGGCTGGGCCGTACGGTCTTCGACCTGGAGGACGTGACCGTCCAGGCCGGTCCGAAGGTGCTGCTGAAGCACATCACCTGGCACCTCGGCCCCGGCGACCGCGTCGGTCTGGTCGGCGTGAACGGCGCCGGGAAGACCTCCCTCCTGCGCGCCCTCGCCGAGGCCGCCCGCAGCGACGGCGACACCCAGCCCGCGGCCGGCAAGGTCGTCGTAGGGAAGACGGTGAAGCTCGCCTACCTCTCGCAGGAGGTGGCCGAACTCAAGCCCACGCTGCGGGTGTTGGAGGCCGTGCAGCAGGTGCGGGAGCGGGTCGATCTCGGCAAGGGGCGGGAGATGACCGCCGGGCAGCTGTGCGAGACGTTCGGCTTCAACAAGGAGAAGCAGTGGACGCCGGTCGGGGACCTGTCGGGTGGTGAGCGGCGCAGGCTTCAGCTCCTGCGTCTCCTCATGGACGAGCCCAACGTCCTCTTCCTCGACGAGCCCACGAACGACCTCGACATCGAGACCCTGACCCAGCTGGAGGACGTCCTCGACGGCTGGCCGGGGTCGATGATCGTGATCTCCCACGACCGGTTCTTCGTCGAGCGCACCACCGACAAGGTGTACGCCCTCCTCGGCGACGCGACCCTGCGGATGCTGCCGCGCGGCATCGACGAGTACCTGGAGCGGCGCCACCGTATGGAGGAGGTCGCCGCGGCCGCCGTCCCCGTCGTGGAGAAGGCCGCTCCCGCCGTGAGCGCCGCCGACCAGCGGGCCGCGAAGAAGGAACTCCAGAAGATCGAGCGGCAGTTGGACAAGGTCTCCGAGAAGGAGGCCAAGCTGCACGCGCAGATCGCCGACAACGCCACGGACTTCGCGAAAGTGGCCGAACTGGACGCGCGGCTACGGGACTTGAGCGGCGAGCGGGACGAGCTGGAGATGCGGTGGCTGGAACTCGCCGAGGACGCGTGAAGGGTGAGTGAAGGCACATAACGGGGTCATCACGGGCCGGTTCTCCCTTGGGTACAGGGGCGAACCGGCCCGTTGTTCATGGACAGCCGGGTGATAGAAAGAGCCGTCTGAGACCTGCTTGAACGCGCCTCCGGATCCTTCGCGAACCTCGGGGCGTGGCTAAAAATCAGTGAACGAGGGGGAGCCGCTGATGACTCAGCCGCCCGAACAGCCGCCGTCCGGCGGTTACGGAGCGCCGCCGAACCAACCGCCACAGCCACCGTCGGGCGGCTTCGGGGCTCCAGTTCCACCGCAGCCCGGCTACGGCTATCCGCAGCAGCAACAGCCTGGTCCCTACGGCCAGCCGCAGCAGCAGCCGGGACCGTACGGCCAGCCGCTGCCGCAACCCGGTCCCTACGGTCAGCCGCAGCAACCGGGTCCGTACGGTCAGCAGCCGCCCTACGGCGGGTACGGATACCCGCCGTCCTCGCCCCAGTTCACCCCGCCGCCGGGGGGCGGCGGGGTGAACTGGGG
>NZ_JBXVPZ010000787.1:0-2493 GCF_057961495.1 Streptomyces sp. P5F9
GTCGCCCACCCCGACGCCGACGCCCACGCCGACCCCCACCGACACGGTGGCCAAGCTCGCGGACGCGGGCACGGCGAAGCTCACGGCGGTCGCGGGCGACCAGTTCAGCAAGAAGATCAGTACCAAGGCCGAGACCTCGGCGGGCAAGACGGTCGCCAAGGTCAGGATCCGGTTCACGATCGTCGGGACCACGGACGCCACCTTCACGGGCGGCGAGAAGGTCGCCACGGTCACCACCAACGCCTCCGGTGTGGCCGTCGCCCCCGCCCTCCAAGCAGGCGAGACCACCGGTGACTTCACCGTCCGCGCGACCGTCGTCGGCCGTACGATCGCCGGTCTCGACTACGCGGCCAGCGTCACGCCCCGCGTCGCCGACACCCTCGTCCGCACCAGCACCACGGCGCTGACCTGCACGCCGGGCGGCGAGTTCGCCGACCAGGTCGAGGTGAAGGCAACGGAGAACGGCGCCGTCGCCGACAAGGTCGCCGCCACCGCGACCCTCATCAAGGCCGCCGACGACGCCACCGAGAACGACAAGGGCCCCTACTTCAAGGACGCGGACGGCAAGACCGTACGCACCCTCACGGGCTTGGCCACGGACGCCGACGGCCTCCTGAAGCTGCCGAAGCTGTACGCCGACGACACCACCGGCACCTTCCTGCTCCGGATCACCACCACGGGCGGCGCGACCCTCACGGTCGAACTGACCGTCGCGGCGGCCGACGACACCTCCTCGTCCAGCCCGAGCGCCGGCGCGAGCCCGTCCGCGTCGCCGAGCGCGTAGCCCGGCCGCACGACCGTAGGACGAGGGCGCCCCTCCGCTTCGGCGGGTGGGCGCCTTTGTCGTGTGTGCAACGTGTTCTCATCTCGCCCGTGCGTTGCTACGGTGCCGGACCTGACGACCTATCAGTTCCTGAATCCATTCGGTTTCTGTCTGTCGGGAGGCCGGCATGCGTGCCCTGATCGCCGCTGCGACCGGACTCGTGCTCGCGTTCGCGCTGGTCCTGACCATCACCGCGATGGGCTCACCGATGGGCAAGACCTCGCCGAAACCGCTGCTGACGACGGTGCCCGCGCACCCGTAAACGCTTGCGCAAGCGTTTGACTCCCTGGGATGGAGGCCGAGATGCGCCGTAAGGCCAGCCTGATCCTGCTCGCCCTCGCCGTGTTCTTCACGGCGCTGTCCCCGCTGCTGCGCTGGTACGCCTTCCCGCGCCTGGCCAAGATCCCGGCGAACCAGTACCAGGACATGGTCCTGGAGGCGAAGAACGCCACCCTCCTCGACTACGGCACCATGCGGGCCAAGACGGTCCCCAAGGTCACCATCGTGCAGACCCTCAAGGGCAACGTCGAGGCCGCCAAGAAGATCGACAAGACGGCCGGCCGGGACGTCGTCGTCTGGGACGGCCTGTCCTACGTCCAGGGCCCCGACGGCAAGATGGTGTCGTCGATCCCCGAGCGCTACATCTTCGACGCGCACACCCAGGACCCCGTCCACGCCACCGGCGAGATGGTCGACGGCGACCCGGTGAAACGGGACGGCATCGAGTTCAAGTGGCCGTTCCTGACCCAGAAACGGGACTACGAGTACTTCGACGCGCAGACCCGCACCACCAACCCCATCCACTACAAGGGCACCCAGAACTTCCGCGGCGTCAAGGTCTACTACTTCGAGCAGACCATCCCCTGGACCAAGGTCCCCTTCCCGAAGACGATGCCCGTGAAGGGCATCACCCCGGAGTCCGTCGCCAAGACGGGCACCACCCGCTGGTACACCACGGTCCGCAGGTTCTGGGTCGAACCCGTCACCGGAGCACCGGTCTACGGCGAGGAGCTCCACAAGGAGGAGCTGCGCGGCGGCACTCTCCTGGGCGACCGGGCCAAGGTGACGGCGTTCGCCGGCGACGTGAAGATGCGCGAGGACTACATCAAGCACACCGTCGCCCTGGTGAAGTCCAACCGCACCCTCGTCCTGCTGATGGTCTCCTACCTCCCCTGGGGCTTCCTGACCCTCGGCCTCCTCCTGCTGGCCCTCTCCCTCTACCTGGAGGCCCGCAGCAGGCGCCCCGGAGACCCCGCCCCCACCGAGGTCCACGAACCGGAACCGGTCACCGCCTGAGCCGCGCGTTCGTGAACCGCGTGGCCTCGGCGCTCGCCGGGTCCTCGGGCCACGGGTGCTTCGGATACCGCCCCCGCAACTCGGCCCGCACGCCCTTGTAGCCGTCCTTCCAGAAGGAAGCGAGGTCGGCGGTGACGGCGGCGGGCCGCCCGGCGGGGGACAGCAGATGCACGAGCACGGGCACCCCGGCGACGGTCGGCGACTCGTGGAGTCCGAACATCTCCTGCAACTTCACGGCGAGCACGGGCTGTTCGGGATTCCCGTAGTCGATCCGGATCCTGGACCCACTCGGCACGAGGAACCGCTCCGGAGCCAACTCGTCCAACCGCCCCGCGGCCCCCGAGGCCCACGGCAACAACCGCCGCAGCCCCTGT
>NZ_JBXVPZ010000788.1:0-2493 GCF_057961495.1 Streptomyces sp. P5F9
GTGTGTGGGTGGGGAGGGGACAGAAGATCCAAGGATCTTGAAAGGGAAAGTAACAGCTGTGAGGGGCCCTTGTGCCGTGATCGGGCGATGCCGCCCCCGCGACGCACATCGAAGTCTCCGCCGGGGGCACGCGACAGTACGGGACGCGTGCCGTGCGTCCGCGTCTCGGCTCGTCCAGTGTTTCCAGGAAGGCGTCATGACCTCGTCGCACACGCACAAGTGGGGCCCCCGGAGGGCGAGTTCGACCGACCGGAGTCACGCACCGGGAGAGGCCGAGGCCAAACAGGCGCTGGCCGTCACAGGCCGCGCCGGATTCGTCGCACGCGGTGTCGTGTACGTCCTCGTCGGTGCGCTCGCCCTGCAGATCGCGTTCGGCGGCGGGGGCCGGGAGGCGGACCGGCAGGGCGCGTTGCAGCAGGTCGCGGCGCAGCCCTTCGGGAAGGTGATGCTGTGGATGCTCGTCGTCGGCTTCGCCTGCATGGCGATCTGGCGGGCATCACAGGCGCCGTTGGCGAACAGGCCGAAGAACAAGGCCGGTTCGCGCCTGCTGGACGGCGGCCGGGCCGTGTTCTACGGCTTCGTCTGCTGGGGTACGGCCTCCTTCGCCGCCGGGGCCGGCGGGTCGTCCGGCAGCGACGCGAAGTCGCAGGACTGGACGGCCTCGGCGTTGAAACTGTCGGGCGGTCAGGTGCTGGTGGGATTCGTCGGCTGCCTCCTGATCGGCGTCGGCGTGACCCTCGCGGTGCGTGCGGTGACGCGGCGTTTCCTGCGGAAGCTGGAGACCGCGAAGATGAGCCGCCGGGTGCGGCAGGTCGTCACGGGCCTGGGCGTGGGCGGCGGCGTCGCGCGCGGTGTCGTGTTCGCCGGGGTGGGTGTGTTCGCGCTGGTGGCCGCCATCCGCTTCGACCCGCACCGGGCCAAGGGCATGGACGCCACCCTGCGCACCTTCGCGCACACTCCGGCGGGGCCGTGGCTGCTGGTCGCCGTCGCCGTCGGGCTGGTCCTCTTCGGTGCCTTCTCGTTCGCCTCGGCTCGTTGGCGCCGCCTGTGAGCCCCGGTACCCGGCAGCGTCGTAGACCCGCCGAAGTGATGTGAAGATTCCCTGAAGTGGCGTGAAAGTGCGCGCACTTGTCGTGTCGGCGGAGGCCGGCGGGGCAGGTTCTCGGGTCGGCCACGGAATTGTGAGGTCCGGGGAGACATGGTTGTGCCGGAAGGGGGCACGCGACGTTCGTCCTGTTCTCCAGTTAAGGCGGCATCGTGGCTTCCTCCGAGAAGGCTCTCGAAGCAACTGCTCCTGTCCGCACGGGAGCACCGGATGTCGTGGACGACCTCCCGTGGATCGAGGACGGGGCCAAGGTCGCTCCCAAGGACGCGCGGGTGATGTCCCGGATCTTCCTCGACCGGCTGAAGGAGCTGGAGGAGGGCACCCGCGAGTACCAGTACGCCCGGAACACGCTGATCGAGATGAACCTGTCGCTGGTGTCCTTCGCGGCGCGCCGGTTCCGCAACCGGGGCAGCGGTGACACGGAGGACGTCATCCAGGTCGGCACGATCGGTCTGATCAAGGCCATCGACCGCTTCGACCTGTCGCGCGAGGTCGAGTTCACCTCCTTCGCGATCCCTTACATACTCGGCGAGATCAAGCGCTTCTTCCGCGACACCACCTGGGCCGTGCACGTCCCGCGCCGCCTCCAGGAACTCCGCGTCGACCTCGCGAAGAGCAAGGAGACCCTCGGCACCGAGCTGGGCCGCACGCCCACGGTGAAGGAACTCGCCGCACACCTGGAGCTGTCCGAGGACGAGGTCATCGAGGGCCTGGTCGCCGCGAACGGTTATGTCGCCGGGTCCATCGACACCCCGAGCGGCGACGACGAGTCCGACAGCGCGCCCAAGTACGCGGACACGATGGGCGACGACGATCCGGCGCTGGAGCTGTTCGAGGACCTCCACACGCTCGCCCCCCTGCTGCAGCGGCTCGACGAGCGGGAGCGGACCATCATCGAGATGCGCTTCGGCCCGGAGCTGACCCAGGCGGAGATCGGCCGTGAGCTGAACCTCTCGCAGATGCACATCTCCCGCCTGCTCAACCGCACCCTCGCCAAGCTGCGCACCGGCCTCCTGCCCACGTGATCCGCCCGCCCGACAGTTCTCCCCTCGCGCGGCACCGGAAGGATCACGCCGCATGAGCACCACGAGCACCGGCCACGATCCCCTGCACCAGCCCGCCGCACCGATCGTGACGGAGCCCGTGCCCGACGTCCAACTCCAGTTGCTGGTACGGCTGATCGGCCAGGACGCGGAGGCCGCCCTGCCCATCACGCTCACCGTCGGAGGCGTCTTCCTCTACGGCGACCTGATCTCCCACGAGGCCTGGACCACCGACTGGGCACGCGGCCTGCACGGGATGGACGGCACCGGCGCGCAGCTGCTGGAGTGCTTCCCGCAGCAGGTGGACGAGGTGGTCGAGGACAGGCAGGGGGGACAGGGTGGGCG
>NZ_JBXVPZ010000789.1:0-2492 GCF_057961495.1 Streptomyces sp. P5F9
CCGGAGGGCCCGTCACCCGCGTGGCCCCCGCGGAAGCGCCTCCCGCCTCCGGTGACCGTAAGGATGCGGGCATGGGTATACGCACGCTTCACCGCCGGACGGCGCAGGCGCAGGCAGCGGGTGCCGCTGCAGCGCAGGGTGCGCTTCGACCGCCGGTTCCGGCCTTCGCGGTCGGCGCAAGCACCGCCCGCATTCCCGCCGACCTCGCGATGGCCGTCCAGCACACGGCCGCAGGACTCCGGCGCCGCCTCACGTTCCGGGACGACACGGCCGTAGACCCCCGAGAACAAGCCAGACATCCCCAGGGACCCGCCACGACCCCCACCGGCACCCCCGTCTGGCGACTCTGGGCCGACCTGGGGCGCAGCTACCTGGACCTCGTCCTCAGCCGGCTCCCGAGGTCACCCTCCGCGCACACCATGACGGTGTTCATCGCGACCCCGCCGGACGGCTCCGCTCCGCGCTGACCCCGTCCGGGTCGCCGGGCACCCCCGTTGCCGCCGGACGCCACACGCGGACGCCGACCGCGTACAGGAGCACGCCCAGCACCAGGCCCGCCCCCGCGCCGAAGCACACGGTCGGGATGAGGTCCCAGGGGGTCGCCGTCGAGCCCCAGTAGGCCCACCAGGTCGACGCCCGTTCCGCCGCCGCGACCAGGGCACAGGCGGCGAGGACGATCCCGGCCACCCACCGGTCCCGTACCGACAGCACGGGAACCCCCACCGGCTCGGCGGCCGGAACCCGTCGTAGCGCACGCACCACGAACACGGTGATCAGCAGCGCGCCAAGCGCCGAACTGCCGTACTGCAGGGCCGAGAACAGCGGCCGGCCGCCCAACTCGCGGTCGAGTACGGGGAACAGGCGTACGCCCCACCGGTCGTGGTGGGTGAACGCGTCCCAGACGACGTGGGTCAGGCCGCCGAGGACCGCGGAGACGTACCACCACGCGGCCAGTGACGGGGTCGCACGCGCGCGTGGGGTGCCGCAGCGCAACAAGGTCGCCGTCCGGGCCCGGCGGGCGCGCGGGAGCAGGGCCACCAGGGGTTCGCGCAGGAGCAGCCACAGGCCGACCGTCGCCCAGGTGATCGCGACGTCGACCGTGAAGACGCCCGGGAAGGAGTGCGTGACTTCCCCGAACTCCATCGCTCCGGGGACCGCACTCGCCGCGTAGTACGTCATGTCGGGGGCGAAGGAACCCGCCACCAGCACCGCAGGCACGAGGCGGCCGCGCCCCCTTCCGTCGCCGCGCACGGCGGGCAGTACGGCGGCGGCGTGACTCAAAGTGAACGGCAACGGGGCTCCCCGTAGGAGACATCGGCATATGGCCAGGCGGTGAATAACGGTCACGAACGGGTGCCCGTGCAAAGCAAGTTGTCGTAGGGTCGCCTGGGTCCCCGCGCAGGGGAGCACGGGCGGGCGGAGGCACCGGAACAGAAGTACACACCATCCGAAAAGCACCACGAGGGCAACCTGCGAGGCGGGTCGACCGTCACACCAGGCGCAGAGGCAACAGACAAGGACGGGCGCTCGGGCGTCCCTGGGAGGGGTTCACTCCATGACGGCGCATTTCGGCAGGCGGCTGCGCAAGGGTGCGGCGACGACGGCGGTGGCCGCGGCAGCGGTCGCGGCGCTGTCCGCGTCCCAGGCTCCGGCGGTGACCGGCGGCCACAGAACGCTCGCCACCGGCCAGGCGACGCCCGACGGGAGCACCGACCACAGCGCCACCGGAGACTCGCCGTACTACACGGACCTCCCGCCCCTGAGCAGCCCCAACCCGAGCCCGAGCGACAGTCAGTCGCCGTCCATAGGGACCCCGGTCTCGGTGGGCGAGGCCGAGGCCGGCATCCCGGCGACCATCCTCGACGCCTACAAGAAGGCCGAGACGGAACTCGCCTCCTCCAAGCCCGGCTGCAACCTGCCCTGGCAGCTCCTCGCCGCCATCGGCAAGGTCGAGTCCGGCCAGGCCCGCGGCGGCCAGGTCGACGCGAACGGCACCACGACCTCCAAGATCCTGGGCCCCGCGCTCGACGGCAACGGCTTCGCGCTCATCAAGGACACCGACCACGGTCTGTACGACGGCAACAGCACGTACGACCAGGCCGTCGGGCCCATGCAGTTCATCCCGTCCACCTGGGCCTGGGCGGGCCGTGACGGCAACGGTGACGGGGTCAAGGACCCCAACAACGTCTACGACGCCGCGCTCGCCGCCGGCCACTACCTGTGCCGCAACGACTGGAACCTGTCGACCGACGCGGGCCTGCGCAGCGCGATCCTCAGCTACAACAACTCGACGGACTACCTGAACACGGTCCTGTCCTGGCTGGAGTACTACCGCAAGGGCACCCACTCGGTCCCGGACGGCACGGGTACCCTGCCGTCGGGCCGCAGCGACGACAACTCCGGGACCAGTCCTACGACTTCGCCCTCGACGACGACTCCGAGCACCCCGTCGACGCCCTCCACGCCGGGCACCCCGACGACCCCCTCCACAC
>NZ_JBXVPZ010000790.1:0-2491 GCF_057961495.1 Streptomyces sp. P5F9
CGCCTGGGCCCCTCCGACGACGCCGAATGGGCAGCGTTCGCCGCAGAAGCCGTACTGAGAGCCGGCGACGACACAGTCCTCGGCGACCTGAGCCGCGAGCGCCGCACCCGCGCCGCGATCGACCTCACCTGGAACGCCATCGCCAGCGAGGTCGCCGCCGCAGCGGACCGCGCCCCGGAGGTCGAGTCGGCCGTACTCCCCCTCCGCGCCCGCATCTCGGTACGGGCAGGCCTGGGAAACCTCGCGGCCGGCCTGCGCCCACCCGCCACCGGCCACGACAACCCCCACTACTTCGACGACGCGGCCTGCGTAAGGGCATGCGTCCTGGCCGTGGCGCACCCCGGAGACCCCGAACGCGCCGCCGCCCTCGCCGAGTTCGACGCCCACTACACCCAGGACGGCGACGGAGTCCACGGCGCCAGAGCGATGGCCGCGGCCCTCTCCCTCGCCCTGGTCGGCACGGCCGTGGACGAGTGCGTCGCAGCCGCCCTGGCCGAACTCCCGGAAGCCACGGAAATCGGCCGCAACGCCCGCCACGCACTGAAGTTGGCCCAGGACAGCGACAACGCCTTCGCCCTGATCCCCCTCCTGGAACACCAGATCGTCGACCACGTCTACAGCTACGGAATCGCAGCCGCCGAAACCGTCCCGGTAGCCCTCGCGTTGGCGACAGCCGCCCGCGGCCGCATCGCAGAAGCGGTCCCCGCCGCAGCCTGCCTCTCCCGGGTCGCCGACTCGGCCCCGGCCCTGGCAGGCGCCCTCACCGGAGCACTCAGCGGCGGCCAGGCGATCCCGTCGACCTGGCGGGACGCCTGCCGCACCCTCTCCGGCTGCGCCCTCCCCCGCCTCACCGGCACGGACCTCGTAGAACTCGCCGAACTCCTGGAAGCCACACAACCGCCCCCACCAGGAGGATGATTCGGTGCATGGCACCTAAAAAACCCAAAGAATCCAAACAACCTAAACAACCCAAAGAAACAGAAACCAGCCTCGAAGAGAGAATCACCGGGGCCCTCGTGGGTGCCGCCGTCGGCGACGCCCTCGGCGGCCCCGTCGAGGGCTACTCCCCCGACCAGATCCTCGAACGCCACGCGGGCCGCGTCCACGGCATCGTCGGCCCCTGGAACGGCGAAGCCTGGCGCACGGCCCGCCCCATCGCCCCGTACCACAAGGGCGACGGCCACGTCACCGACGACACCTTGATGACCCACGCTCTCGTACGGGTCTACGCCCAGGTCCGCGACCACCTCGACGCCTACTCCGTCGCCGACCACCTCGTCCCGGACCTGATGCAGAACCCGCGCTGGATCCCGGAGTTGGAAGCGGAAGCCATCCCCCTCCAGCGCGTCTTCCTCGCGGAGAAATGGCTCGCGGCCCGCCTCCACTACGGCCACGTCGACCCCCGCGAGGCCGGCGTCGGCAACATCGTCAACTGCGGTGCCGCGATGTACATGGCCCCGGTCGGCCTGGTCAACGCGGCCAACCCGGCGGGCGCTTACGCCGAGGCCCTCGACATCGCGGGCGCCCACCAGTCGTCGTACGGCCGAGAGGCAGCCGGTGTCTTCGCGGCGGCGGTGGCCGCGGCCTGCGTTCCGGGCGCCACCCCCGACTCGGTGGTGACCGCCTGCCTCGCCCTGGCGAAGGACGGCACCCACACCGCCATCGAGCAGGTCTGCGAAGTGGCCGCCCGCTACTCGGACTTCGAGTCGGCGCTGGTTCCCCTGCGGGAGGCGGTCGCACCGTACGACACCGTGGGCCCCGACTACCGCGCCCCGTCCCTGGACGCCCGCCGCCCCTCCCGCACCAAGGCGATCGAGGAACTCCCCGTCGCCCTGGGCATGTTGGTGGTCTCCGGCGGCGACTACCGCCACGCGGTACTGGGTTCGGTGAACTACGGCCGGGACTGCGACTCGATCGCGACGATGGCCGGCGCGGTGGCCGGCGCCCTCGGCTCAACGGTCCCGCGGGACTGGTCGAAGACGGTCGCCGAGGCCAGCCGCCTGGATCTCTGGGAACCGGCGGCGACCCTCACCGCCGTCACCCGCGAGCTCTTCGAACGCGATGTCCTCCGACGCCGGGCCCACGAGGCGGCGTTCACCGAGATCGGAGGGCTGAAGTGCTCCGACTGACCTGGGTCCAGCCGGAGGACCTGCTCGGCCACGAGCTGCGCCAGGCCGCCCAGGACGGGCGCGAACCGTCGGCGATCGCGGCGCGCTGGCGGGCGGCGGGCGGAACGGAGGCACCGGAACGGGCGGGCGCGTCGGCCCAACCCCCCACCCGCTACCTCCGGTTGCTCGCCGAGGACCTGCTGGACGAACTGGCCGACCTGCCCAGCCGGTTGGCGGACCAGGAGCCCACCGACCTGGCACGGATCAAAGCCCTCTGCCCCAACTGGCCCACTCCACACGCCACTTCCCCACCCCGCCCGGCCCTCTTCGAGGCCGCCTGGCTGGGCCGGGCCGTCGGCTGTGTCCTCGGCAAACCGGTGGAG
>NZ_JBXVPZ010000791.1:0-2465 GCF_057961495.1 Streptomyces sp. P5F9
TGTTTCATAGTGTTTCGGTGGTCATAGCGTGAGGGAAACGCCCGGTTACATTCCGAACCCGGAAGCTAAGCCTTACAGCGCCGATGGTACTGCAGGGGGGACCCTGTGGGAGAGTAGGACGCCGCCGAACAAATATTGCGAAAACCCCTGTACCGTTTATTCGGTACGGGGGTTTTCTGCGTTTAGGCTCAGCGGTATGCGCTACGACCTCGTGATCTTCGACAACGACGGTGTACTCGTCGACAGTGAGCCGATCTCCAACAGGCTCCTGGCCGGCTATCTCACCGAGCTCGGGCACCCGACCTCCTACGAGGAGTCCCTCCGTGACTACATGGGTGCCGCGATGCACCGCGTCCACGATCTCGTCGAGGAGCGGACCGGGCAGCGGTTGCCGGACGACTTCGACGATGTCTTCCATGCCCGCGTGTTCGCCGCGTTCGAGCGGGAGTTGAAGCCGGTCGCCGGGGCCGTCGACGTGCTGGAGAGGCTGGTCGCGGACGGGGTGCCGTACTGCGTGGCGTCGTCCGGGAGTCATGAGCGGATTCGGGTGGGGCATCGGACGACGGGGTTGGACGAGTGGTTCGAGGACGAGTGGGTGTTCAGCTCCGAGGACGTGGGGCGGGGGAAGCCCGCGCCGGATCTGTTCCTGTACGCGGCCGAGCGGATGGGCGTGGCGCCGGAGCGGTGTGTCGTCGTAGAGGACAGTCCGTTGGGGGTGCAGGCGGCTGTGGCGGCTGGGATGGATGTGTATGGGTTCACTGCCATGACTCCTGCTGAGCGGCTTGCCGGGGTCACTCAACTCTTTGGTGACATGGGGCAGTTGGCTGAGCTGCTGGAATGACCTCGGGCATCGTTCGGGCACTGACATTTGTCATGCTGAGGTCCGGACGATCGGTTCTACTGGCGGGCCGGGGCCTCGCGGCAAGCTGAGGGCATGACGACGAACACGGGTTCCATGAAGAAGAACTTCGGACCGCTCATCGCGGATGTGGCGGTGCCGATCGGGTCGTACTACCTGCTGAAGAGCGGGTTCGGGATGGGCACCGTGGCGGCGCTGGGGTGGAGCAGTGTCGTGCCGGCGCTGCGGACCGTGTGGGGGGTCGTCGCGGAGCGGACGGTCAACGCGTTCGCGGTGCTGATTCTGTTCGTGAACGTCGTCGGGGTGTTGCTCAGCCTCGTGGCCGGTGATCCGCGGCTGATGCTCGCCAAGGACAGCGGGGTCAGCAGCGTCGTCGGGATCGGGATCCTCGTGTCCGTGGTCATGGGGAAGCCGATGATGACCGCAGGGATGAAGCCCTTCCTGGTGAAGGGCAGCCCGGAGCGGGAGGCCGCGTTCGAGCGGCTGTTGAGCGGGTCGGTGGCGTTTCAGCGGGCCGAGCGGCGGTTCTCGCTCGTGTGGGGTGTGATGCTGCTCGCGGAGTGCGTCGCGCGGATCGTCGGTGTGTACACGCTGCCGGTGGACACCATGGTGTGGCTGGGCACGGTCGTGATGATCGGCACGATCGCCGTGACGTCCGTGGTCAGTGGCGGTGTCGCCGTAGGGCCGATGGCGGAGATGATCGATGCGGAGCTGAAGGCCGGGGACGCCCCCGTACCTGCGGCGATGCCCTCACTGGCCGTCGCTCGGTAAAAGCTGAGCGGAATTCATCTTTGGCTGGATCTACCCACGAGTACGCCGGGGCCCTTACGCTCGCCGCCATGACAGATGTGCTGCGGCGCGGTAGGGCCTCTTTGGCGTTCAGCTTCTTCGCTCAGGGCGCCACCTTCGCGCTGCTCGTGACGCGCATCCCGGCGATCCAGAACCGGTACGGGGTCTCGGACGGGCTGCTGCCCGTCTTCCTGGCCGCCGTGCCGATCCTCGCCGGGGTCGGAAGCGTCACGACCGAGCAGTTGGTGAAGCGAATACGGCCCAGCGTGCTGCTGCGCTGGTCCCAGCCCGTCGTCCTCCTGGCGCTGCTCGGGGTCGGGGCGGGCGACAGCATGGCCGAACTGGCCGTCGCCCTCGGCGCGTTCGGGCTCGGTGTGGGTGCGCTGGACGCCTCGATGAACATGCTCGGGGTAAGTCTGCAGCGGACGTACGGACGAAGCATCATGCTCAGCTTCCATGCCGCGTACAGCCTGGGTGGGATCGTGGGGGCCTCGCTGGCCTGGGCGGGGGCGCACTGGCATCTCGCGCTGTGGGTGTCGTATCTGCCCGTGGTGGCTGTGTTGTTGCCGGCCGCCTTTGTGGGGAGTCGGTGGTATGTCGACGGGGGTGCGCCTGGTGAGGAAGGCGAGGGGGCGGAGGCCGGGCCGCTGGTTTTCAAGTTGCTGCTGCCGCTCTGTCTGGTGATGACCTTCGCCTATATCGGGGACTCGACCGTCTCCAACTGGAGTGCGAAGTATCTGAAGGACGTGCTGGGCAGTTCGGAGCAGGTGGCGACCGTTCCGTACAACGTCTACATGGTGATGTGCCTGGTCGGGCG
>NZ_JBXVPZ010000792.1:0-2461 GCF_057961495.1 Streptomyces sp. P5F9
GGGGGTGACGGAGTCGCCGTACCACTGGTGGGCGAGTTCGTGGACGAGGGTGGCGGTGTCGGGGGCGCCGGGGAAGAACGGGCGGGTCTGGGTCTCCAGGGCGTAGCCCGCGTCGCCGCGGCGGTCGACGATCGCGCCGGTGGAGGAGAACGGGTACGGGCCGAAGTTGTACTCCTCCCACTCCATGATCTCGGGGATCTTCGCCAGCACCTTGCGGCTCGCTGCCGCCTCCTGCGGGTCCACCGCCACGTACACGGGGAGGCCGTTCTTCGTGGTGGTGCGGGTGATGTCGTAGTGGCCGATCGCGAGCGTGGCGAGGTAGGTCGCCATGGGCTGTGCGGTGCGCCAGGTGTAGGTCGTCGTGCGGGCGGCGCCCGTCCCCGTCGTCGTCTCGCTTCTCAACTCGCCGTTGGAGACCGCCTGGAGGCTCTTCGGGACGGTGACCGTGATGTCGTACGACGCCTTGTCGGACGGGTGGTCGTTGCCGGGGAACCAGGCCATCGAGCCGGTCGGTTCGCCGAGGGCGAGCGCGCCGTCCGCCGTGGGCAGCCAGCCCTCCTCCGAGCCGTCGGGGTCGGTGATCGTCTCGGGGGTGCCGGAGTAGTGGACGGTCGTCCTGAACGTCCTGCCCTTGGGGAGAGTCGAGGGCGGGCGGACCGTCAGTTCCTGGCCGGTGCGGGTCCAGGGAGCGTTCTTGCCGTCCACCGTCAGCGCGTCGACCTTCAGGCCCTTGAGGTCCAGGTCGTAGGCGGAGAGGTCCTGGGTGGCCCGGGCGGTGATCGTCGCCGTACCGGTCAAGGGAGTTGAGGTGTCCGAGGTGCCCGGGGTGTACGCCAGGGTCAGCGCGTAGTGGGTCACGTCGTAGCCGCCGTTGCCCGCCTTGGGGAAGTACGGGTCGGCTGCGCCCGCGCTGCCGGGGGTGCCCTGTACTCCTCCTGTTCCACCGCACGCCGTCAGGACGAGGGCCAGCGCGCACGCGGTGGACGTGGGAACAAGCCGTGTGGGAACAAGCCGTACGGATCGGGACACGTGCGCGATCCTACGAGTCCGGGGCTCGTCGCCCTGGGGAGTCCGCCCGGGATCGAAGCCGGAGTTCGAAGCCGGAGTTCGAAGTCGGACCTCGAATATCCCTCGTCCTCGCCCTTCGCCCCTCATACGCTCGGTCCGTGCCCCGCTCATCCAAGAAGCCCCGCCGACTTGTCGCCGACGGGCGCGTGTACATGTGGTCGCTGCGTCACAGTCACACTCACCGTCACAGCAGCAGCGGCTCCGTGGGCTGTGTCCACACCCTCACGCTGAATCCCCAGCCGTCCGGCACCGGTGGGGCGCTGCGGATCGTCTTCGTCGCGGGGCCGGGGCGGTTCGTCCCGGGCGGGGCCCCCTTCGGATCCGGGGATGTGGGCCACGTCCGTGGCGCCTCCCTCAACCTCCACGAACCCGGCGCCGTCCGCGCCCTCCTCGACGCGGCATCGGCCCGCGGGTGGGTGCCGGGGCCGGGAGAAACGCGGGCGGTGGAGGTCGACGGCTGGACCTTGCTGGAGGCGGCCGCCGCCGGGCGGGACGGGGGCGGTGAGTGTCCCGCCGAGCCTGGTGAGGGGCCCGATGGAGGGCGCCGGGAGGGGGCGTCCCGAGGGGTGACTCCGGCTGAGCCCGGACCTCCCTGACCGTGACACCATCTCCTACGTGCTCGACATCGGCTACGCCCTCTCCAACCGCTTCCCCGACCCCCCGCAGACCGACTACCGGCGCGCGGACGTCCACGCGCTGCGGCACGACCTGTTCTGCGGTGACGTCTATCTCGCCGACACCAAGGCGGACCGGGAAGTGTCCACGGCCTGGGGATGGGTACCGGTGCTCGACTTCGCGTGGGCTCTGTGCGACATCGTGGAGCGGATCGACCAGGACCCGGCGGGGTCGCGGGCGTCCCGGCCGCAGCGGGCGGAACTGGACTTCACCGAGTCGACCGACCGGATGCGGTTCGAGCGGCGGTTCGGGTGGGTGGATGTCGAGGCGGACTGGATGCGGCGGGACGAGGAGGCGTTGACCTTCTCGCACACCGAACTCCGGCGCGAGGCGCGGGACTTCCTGCACGATCTGATCGCCGACCTGGTTGATCTGCATGATGCCCTCGGCGAGAATCCGGCGATCTGGACGTTGCAGGCGAGGTTTCCCCGGGTGCCCTGAGCTTCCCCTGTTGCCCTGAACTGGTGGCACCGTCCCTGGGGGCTGCGCCCCCAGACCCCCATCGGCCTGAACGGCCTCGTCCTCAAACGCCGGACGGGCTGAGTGACGCCGGCCAGCGCTGAAAAGTGACGGACCGGCTGGGTAGGGCGGCCTGCGCTGAAAAGTGACGGACGGGCTGGATATGGCGGCCTGCGTGGAGAAGGCGCCGGACAGGCGTGGAGAGCGCCCCTGCACCGAAAAGTGCGCCCGTCAGGAACCCCTCGCTCACCCCCTCACC
>NZ_JBXVPZ010000793.1:0-2456 GCF_057961495.1 Streptomyces sp. P5F9
GGGCGGGAGCCTGAGGTTGCCGGGTCGCGCCGGCCGGGTCTCCTCGGCGGGCTGGGCCGGGACGTGGTGGCGGAGAAGGGTGGCGGTGGGCAGGTGTTTGTGCGGGAGCAGAAGCATCTGGTGCAGGTCCCGGTCCTGGTGCCGGGTGCGCGGGTGGTGCATGCGCCTGCTGTGCGGTCGGTGCTGCGGGCGGTCGCGCACGCGGCGGCGGTGGGTGCGGTGGTGTGTTTGTACGGCGACGCCGGCCAGGGCAAGGCCGTCGCGCTGCGGTACGCCCTTCCCCGGCTGCCGCACCCGGCCGGGGTCCGTCCGCTCCACGGTGGTGTGCACCCGACGGTTCCCGAACTGCGCCGGGTACTCGCGGACGCCCTTGAGCTGGGCAGGCGTCTGCCGCGCGGGGCGGGGGAGGCCGACTTGATGCTGGTGAACGCGCTCCGACAGCCCCGCGTGCTGGTACTGGATGAGGCGCAGCGCCTTCCGGGACCGGCGCTGGAGTTTCTGCGGGGCTGTGGGACCACCCGGGCGCGGACACGGCGCTTGTGCTGGCGGGGGCGGGCGGTGAACGGGCGCTGCGCCGGGTGCCTGCGCTGGCCTCTCGGGTGCTGACCTGGGAGTTGGTGCTGCGGCTTCGTCCGGGTGGGGTGGCAGCGGCGATGGGGGCCTTCCACTCGCTGTGGGAGGAGGTGGCCGAGGCCGATGTCGTGTGGGTGGACGAGCATGTGGGCCACGGCAGTTTCCGGACCTGGGCGAAGCTCATCTCGCGCCTGACCGCCGGGATCTACGGCAAGAGCCGTGCGGCAGTGGACCGCCGGATGCTGGAGCGGGCCTGCGCACGGCTGATGGGGCCGCTGTGACCGGCGCCTTGGGGCCGGGAGGGGGTGCTTCCCGCTCCGGCGTGCACGGGGACGGTGCGGACGCGCGGGGGCCTGCCTTCTTCCTCCTTGTCGGCCTTGTCGGCGCTGCGTGGTCCTGCCGTGTGCCGGCTGCTCGCCCTGCGGCAGGAACAGGAAGTGGCTTCCCGTCATGTACGGCTGATGGCGGAGTCGTTGGAGGTGACGGAGCGTACGGTGTGGCGGTGGCTGGCCGCCGCCGGGCGGGACGAGTCCGCGGCCTCGGAGCCTGGGGCGCGGGCCCGGAGCAGGGGCCGTTTCACCGTCACCTCGGAGGTGCGCCGCCTGCTGGCCTTGTGGAAGGGCAACGTCGCGGCGGTCCATCGTGAGCTGACCGCTCACGCGGTCAGGGGTGGGGGAGAGCTGCCTCCGTCGATTCCTGCGCTGCACCGTGCGATCCAGCGGGACCTGACGCCGGGGGAGCGGGCCGGACTTGCGAAGGGCGGGCGGGCGGCGCGCGAGCACGATGTGTTCCTGGCCCGGCCGCGGGGCTGGCGCGATCAGGTGTGGGAGAGCGACCGCATGCAGGCCCCGGTGCTGGTCGACGTCGACGGCAAGGCCCGCAGACCGTGGATCACCTGGTTCACCGACTGCGCGACAAACGCGATCACCGGCGTCGCCGTCACGCCGGTGCATCCGTCGCGGGAGTCGGTGCTGTCCGCACTGCGCTCCGCGGTCCTGCGCGAGGACCCCTGCGGTCCCTTCGGTGGCCTGCCGGAGAAGGTGCGTGTGGACCGCGGCAAGGACTTCCTGTCCAGGACGGTGACCGCTGCGTTCGATCTCCTGGACGTGACGGTGGAGGACCTGCCCGCCTGCACCCCCCACCTCAAGGGCACCGTGGAGGGACTCAGTGGAGGGACTCAACCGGGCGGTGGAGAGCATGTTCCTGGCCGCGCTGCCCGGCTCGCCCGCCAGCCGCGCCCCGGCAAACGCTCTTCCCGCCCGAAGGACGAAGTGCTGCTCGGCTTCGAGGAGTTCACCGGCCGGCTGCTGGCCTGGACTTCGTGGTGGAACACCGAGCATCACTCCGCGCCCTTGCGGGGAAAGACTCCGCTTGAGGCGTGGCAGGACGATCCCACCCGCTGCGGGACGTGCCCGCGGCAGATCTGTGGACGTTCCCCCTGGAGGACGCCGGTACTCGCACGCTGACCACCTGCGGAGTCCGCTTCAGGAAACGCGGCTACGTGAGCGCGTGGATGACCGGGCAGGCCGGGATCCAGGTCCGGGTCCGTGTCATGCCCCACCACGACCACCGCATCGAGGTCTACCACGCGGCTACCGGCCGCTACCTCGGTCCTGCGGTCTGGCCGACCGGGCCACCGAGGAGCAGGTCAGCGTCGTACGGCGAGCACGGGCCGCCCGCACCCGCCGCCTCAAGAAGGACCTGGAGGCTTCCCAGCGCGAGTGCTACGTCGCCGTGAACCAGCCGGAAGCGCCCCGGCGGCTCGGTGCGCTGACCACCGCGCAGGCCGGGGCCGAACTCGCCCGGTCCGCCGGCACCGCCCTGTCGGATCTGGCGATGCCGGACCTCATCCCGCCCGCCGCGCCCCCGGACGACTGGCGTAC
>NZ_JBXVPZ010000794.1:0-2448 GCF_057961495.1 Streptomyces sp. P5F9
CACTGACGGGGGCGAAGGCGGGAGATGGGGGACAGCAGACTGATCCAGGGTCGCTACCGCCTGCTCGAACTGATCGGGCGCGGTGGCATGGGCGAGGTGTGGCGCGCGCGGGACGAGTCGCTGGGGCGGCATGTCGCCGTGAAGTGCCTCAAGCCGCTGAACCCGCACCACGACCAGTCGTTCACCCGCGTCCTGCGCGAGCGGTTCCGGCGGGAGGCCCGGGTGGCCGCCGCGTTGCAGCACCGCGGGGTGACCGTGGTCCACGACTTCGGCGAGTCCGACGGCGTCCTCTACCTCGTGATGGAGCTGCTCGACGGCCGCAATCTCAGCCAGCTCCTGGAGGACAACGAGCAGCGGCCGTTGCCCGTCGGTGACGTCGTCGACATCGCCGAGCAGGTCGCCTCCGCCCTCGCCTACTGCCATCAACAGGGCATCGTGCACCGGGACTTGAAGCCCGCGAACATCATGCGGCTGACCGACGGCACGGTGAAGATCTGCGACTTCGGCATCGCCCGGCTCGGCGCCGACATCGGCTTCACCTCCCGGCTGACCGGCACCGGCATCGCGATGGGCACCCCGCACTACATGTCGCCGGAACAGATCAGCGGCTCGGAGGTCGACCAGCGCAGCGACCTCTACTCCTTCGGCTGCGTGCTGTACGAACTCGCCACCGGGGCACCGCCGTTCGACCTCGGTGACGCCTGGGCGATCCTCATCGGCCACCGCGACACACCGCCCCGCCCGCCGCGCGCCGAGCGTGCCGAAGTGCCCGAGTACCTGGAGAAGGTCATCCTCGACCTGCTGGCCAAGCTCCCGGAGCAACGTCCGCATGACGCCCGCGAGTTGGGGCGCCGGATCACCATGGGCCGTACGACACCCTTGTACGTACCGACCGTTGTGACCCCGCAGCCCCAACTGCGCCCGTCCGAAGCGGTCTCGGAACCGGCGTCCGAGCCGGTCTCCCGTGAGGCGCGCCTGCCGTCCTGGACGCGCGGGATGACCACCGGGCACAAGGCGACCGGCGCCGGTCTGCGCACTACCCCGCCGGACGCCGGAGCCGGACTCACCGGCGAGTGGATCGCCCGCCCGACCACCGGCCATGCCGAGGAACCCGCGCCGGAGTCGCCGTCCGCACCGTCCGCGGAGACCCTCAACGCCCTGGCCGGACGCCACAACGCGGGCCTCAGCCTTGGGAGGTTGGGCCGCTGGGCGGAGGCCGGCGAGGTGCATCGCGCGGTCGCCGCCGAACGCCGGCACCTGCTGGGCCCGGACCACCCCGACACCCTCGCCAGCCGTTACGAACTCGGCTTCACCCTCAGCCGCACCGGCCGCGCCGCCGACGCCCTGCACGAGTACACGCACGTCGCCCGTGCCAGGGAACGGGCGGTGGGCGCCGACCACGCCGACACACTCGCCGCCCGGCAGGAAATGGCGTACGTGCTGGGCCAGTTGGGCCGCCACTTCGACGCACACCAGGTGTACACGTCCGTACTGGCCGCCCGGGAACGCACCATGGGCCCCGACCACCCGGACACCCTGCGCTGCCGCCACAACCTCGCCTTCAACCTCAGCCGGCTCGGCCGCCTGGAGGACTCGTACCGCATGGCCTGCGAGGTCGCCGCCGCCCGCGCCCGCGTGCTGGGTCCCGCACACCCCGACACCCTGGTCACCCGTTACGAAGTGGCGTATGCACTGGGCCAGTTGGGCCGCTGGCCCGAGGCGCTGCAGACCTACGGCGAGGTCGCCGAGGCCCGCGCCCAGGCGCTCGGCCCCGACCACGCCGACACGCTCGCCGCCCGCTACGAGATCGGCATCAGCCTCGGCCGGCTCGGCCGCAGCGCCGACGCCCTCAAGCTCTACCGCGACCTGATCGACGACCGCACCCGCGTCCACGGCTCCGCCCACCCCGAGACCCTCCGCGCCCGGCACGGCCTCGGCGTCAACCTCGGGCGCCTGGGCCGCTGGGAGGAGGCCCTCGCCGAGTCCCGCGACGTGTGCGCCATCCGCGAGCGCGTCCTGGGCGCCGACCACACCGACACCCTGGTCAGCCGCCGCGAGGTCGCCGTAGGCCTCGGCTGGCTGGGCCGCTGGGCCGACGCCCTCACCGAGTACCGCCGGGTGGCCGCCGCCCGCGAGCGTGTCCTGGGCCCGGACCACCCCGACACCCTCGCCAGCCGCAACGACGAGGCCCACTGCCTGGAACAACTCGGCCGCAACGCCGAGGCGGTCGAGCTGTACCGCCGGGTGGCGGCGCTACGGCAGGGGCAGGCACTGGGCGGCCACTGAGAGCAGCGCCGTCCACTCCGGCAGTGTCTGCCTCCGGCTGTCCCGCAGGCCAACCCCAAGGGCGAACGCCCCGGAAGGGGCGCGGGGAACTGCGCGACCAGCCCCCACGGCGCGCCACCCGCGAAACAACCCAAGGACGCACAACCAACTCGCCCCACACCC
>NZ_JBXVPZ010000795.1:0-2426 GCF_057961495.1 Streptomyces sp. P5F9
GTGGGTCCGAGGGGCGGATCTGGGGGCGTGGGCTCAGTACCGTTGGCTCAGGGACGGTTTCGGGTGTGGGGGAGTGCGTGGACGACGGGGAGTTGGAGCGGCTGGCCGGCGAGGCGGCCGATTTGTTGGCGGAGGGGTTGGGTTCGGCCGACTGGGCAACGGTCCAGGACGACTTCGTCGGCTGGTTCAGACGGCGTGGATTGGACGTCTACGCCCAGGACATCGCCGGCGTCGACCCGGGGACGGGATTGCCCTTTCGTAAGGGGCTGACGGCGCTGTGGCGTGATCAGCTGCGCGAGGGAGTCCTACTGCGGCCGGGCCCCCAGGCGGCCTACGAACTCCGCGCCCTCATCGACCGGTTGAGCCAGACCGCGTTGCACCGGCCCGAAGCCGGAGAACTTCCCGACCCCGACCGGCCGACGGGCCTGCCCCTGCTGCCCGAGCCCACCGGCGGAGACCTCTTCGACTTCCGTAGCGGCATCTTCAACGGACAGGTCGTCGGTGTTCAGCACGTGCGAAACACGTACGGCGCCCCGCCCCCGGGCGACGCTCAACCCGGTCCGCTGGACTGGCCGTTGGCGATGGACGTAGAGCCGCTCATGCACGGCGTGCGGCCGACCCGGCGGGTGAAGGGGTTGCCCGCGCTGCCGCCGTACGTGGGCAGGAATCAGGACAGGATGGTCAACTCGGCGTTGGAGCAGGCGCGTTCGGAGGGCGGGTTGGTGATCGTCCTCGGGCAGGCGTACACGGGCAAGTCTCGTACCGCGCTGGCCGCGATGGCCCAAGTGGTCCCCGAGCACCGGGTGTTCGCGCCCGCCCAAGGCGAAGACCTGCGGAAGCTGCCCGGGTCGCTCCGGGGCCGGACCGAACGGTGCGTCGTCTGGCTCGACGACCTCGACGGGCATCTGGGGACCGGTGGCCTGGAGCCGCGGCTGCTGGCCCAGTTGACCGGGCTGGAGGCGGTCGTTCTCGCGACGATGCGGGAAGAGGTGTACGACACCTATGTCCGGACGTCTGCGCCGGGACGGTTGCTGGACCTGGCGAACACTGTCGAACTTCCCATGGCGTGGGAAGCGGCGGAGTTGAAGCGCGCGGAGGATACGAAGGACCCACGGCTCGTCGAGGCCGTCCGCGAGAGCGGCACGACAGGCGTCCCTGCCTACCTCACCATCGGTCACCGTTTCTGGAACGACTGGCAGCGTGACCGGAATCCTGGGCGGCATCCCCGGGCCCATGCGCTGCTGCGGGCTGCGTTGGATCTGGCGCGGTGCGGGCTCAAAGGGCCCTTGCCCCAGGACCTGTTGG
This sequence comes from Streptomyces sp. P5F9, assembly GCF_057961495.1. Lineage (NCBI taxonomy): Bacteria > Bacillati > Actinomycetota > Actinomycetes > Kitasatosporales > Streptomycetaceae > Streptomyces > Streptomyces sp. P5F9. The sequence goes on from NZ_JBXVPZ010000795.1 coordinate 1,306, forward strand.
TGACCGTGCACGAGGGGTACGGGATCGCGGGGCTGGAGCGGGAGCCCCTGGAGGAGGCCTTCGAGTGGGCCGGGCGGGAGCAGTACGGGGTGCTGCGGATGTTGAATCGCAGCGAGCGGAAGAAGGCGCCGTACTGGGGGGTGCTGCCGTATTTCGTGCACACGGCGGAGCAGGACGAGGGGTTCCCGCCCGTTGCCGGCTGGGTGTGGAGACATGCGCTGGCGGCGGTGCCAGGAGAGACGACGTACGAGGTCGAGGTGACGGCCGGGGCCCGGCGGGCGTTTCTCAGGGAGGCCGAGGCGGGGGACGGTCAGGCCATGCACAGCCTGGGTCTTCTCGACGAGGTCCTCGGGGCGTGGGAGGACGCCGAGTCGTGGTTCCGGCGGGCCGCGGACACCGGTCGGGCGGAGTCCGCCGGGCATGTCGGGCGGTTGCTCGTGGAGCGCGGTGAGAACAAGGAGGCGGAGCCCTACCTGGAGCTGGCCGCCGAGGCCGGAGACCACGAGGCGGCCACACTGCTGGGCAAGCTGCTTCGGGACCGGGCCGCCAAGTTGTTCAGTACGGCGACGAAGTTGGGGAATCCGGAGGCGGCCCACCACCTGGGGGATCTGCTTCTCGCCGACGGGGACCTCGACGCGGCGGGCGACTGCTATCTCGCGGCGGAGAGACAGGGGTATGCCGAGGTCGCCAGAAGCGCGGGTGTGTTCCACCTCGTGATGAGCGAGCATGAGACCGCCCGCGTATGGCTCACCCGAGCAGCGGAAGCGGGAGACGAATGGGCGGCGGCGCTGTTGACGGAGACGTACAAGGGCCCGCTCTCCCTGGACGCTGTCGAGGAGTACTTCGCGTCCACCGCCGCCTACTCGTTGGACAACACGCACCGCGGCGTCGTACTGGAAAAGCGGCGACGGGTGGCCCTGGCCCGTAAGTACTACGAGAAGGGCTACGAAGTCGGCGACTCCTACGGCGCCTACCGCCTCGCCACCCTCCTCGAAAAGCAAGGCAAGCCCGACGAAGCGACAACCTGGTACCGCAAAGCCGCCGACATGGGTCACCCTGCCGCGCTCAAGGCCCTCGCCGAGCGTGCCCCCACCCCGGATACCGTCAAGGAGTGACCAACC
>NZ_JBXVPZ010000796.1:0-2418 GCF_057961495.1 Streptomyces sp. P5F9
AGCCGTCGGCGCCGGTCCCACCCGCCATGGCGCCGGCGTCGCGCCAAGGCGCCGGGCCGAGCGCTCCGAAGTCGGTCGGAGTCGCCTACCTCTGGTGGTTCTTCCTCGGCCTGTTCGGCGGCCACCACTTCTACCTCGGCCGGACCGGCCGAGGACTGGTCCACCTGTTCACCATCGGCTTGTGCGGTCTGGGCTGGCTCGCCGACGGGGTCACCCTGCCCCGCCAGGTCCGCAGCGCGAATGCCCGCAACGCCCCGCGAGACGTCGTACCCCCTACGAACGCCACGGTCGGCTCCGGACTCCACGACTCCGTCCACTAACCGAGGCCCCGCTCGCCGACCCGGCCCCGGACGCGCTACGCGGACACCGCCACCACATGCTTGCCCGCGATGCCGCCGTGCTCGAACGCCCGGTGCGCGGCGGCGATGTCCGCGAGCGGATACACGCTGTCGACCCTTCCGCGCGCCGGGTTGGGATCGTCGTACGAAACATCTGGTGGCGCGTGGTCGTCGTGGACGGAGACAGCGGGTGCGACTGGTCGAACGGGCTACACGCGATCGGCTGTATCCCGCTGGCGCGGAATGCCGCCGATCGCGACAAGCACTACAGGAAGGAGAAGACCGGAATGAAAACCGATCGCGATCATGCAACCTTCTGTGAAGTGCCCCCCGGGGGGAGTCCACAGTCCTCACGTCGTCGTCTCACACCGAGGTGCCGGCGGTCGGCTACCGGGTGACCCGCCGCAGCGGCTCGGCGGCCCCGGGCACGCGCTTGTCGTAGCCGGACTGCTGGGGCAGCAGGCGCGGGAAGGGTTACCGCAGGTGAACCCGGGCATGGCGGAGCCACCCGGCCTTGGAGGTGAAGCCGAGCATGGCCGGCACCATTGCCGGCCTGACGAGCTCGGCGCCAGATGCGAAGACGCCTTCAGCAGGCCGTCGGCCTCACATGGGGTGTCGTCGCGAGGGTGTCCAGAGCGTTCGTCACAAGGCGGGTGCACTCGAAGCAACCGGATTCAGCCCAGGAAGCAAGACACCCTCCGCTCGCCGACCCCTTGGCGCGGATCACCTGGGGGCGACGGAGCGGGCGGTCCCCGTCGTGCGCAGTTCGTCGATCACGCTGGCCAGCTGTGCCTCGGTAGCCGCTTCGGCGGAGTCGGCGTCACCGGCCACGATGGCGTTGATGATGGACAGGAGCTGGGGCAGCGACTGCTGCGGACGACCAGGCCGCATCGCGAGGCGGAACTGGAAGCGCACCATCTGCGTGTTGAGCCGCTCCAGTTGACGTTTGGCGACCGCCTGGCCGCTGAACTCGATGATGAGGTCGTGCAGCCTTCGGTTGAGGGTCGAGTAGGTCTCGGGGGCGTTCTCGGCGACCGCCGCACACAACTGTGCGCCGACCTCGGTGAGTTCGGCACGCTGTGCCTCACTCGCGTAGTTCGCTGCCCTGCGCGCGCACACCCGCTCCAGCGCGGAGCGGCACTCGGTGATCTGGATGGCCTCCTCGATCGAGATCAGCCTGACCCGCGCCCCGCGGTTGCGAACTATCTCCACCAGGTCGTCGGAGGTGAGGTCGACCAGCGCTTCGCGTACGGAGCTCCGGGTCACCCCGAGATCGTCGGCCAGGTCCTGCACCACCAGCCGCTGTCCCGGCACAAGGTCGCCATTCCGCAGAGCGTCGCGGATGTGCGCGCTCACGTGGCTTCGAGCGGCCGCCCCCTTGATGCGCGTGCTGGTCACCGGCTGTCGTTCCTCTCTCGCACGCGAACATCCGACGCCGTGTTCACAGGCTTCGGACCGGATCACTGATTTTATCATCGGAGATATTGTCAGCAATTATCGATGACGATCAGCCGGGCTCACGGCACAGAGCGCCCGCCGAGCGGCAAGAAGAAGCCAAGTGGTCTTCCCCGGATACTGCCACGGGTGACGTGGCCACCATGTCGTTGTGAAGGACAACGACAAGATGTCGGTGCAGCGCCACCCGTTGTCAGTGGCGGCGGGCACCATGCACTGCGTGACCACAGCCGCTGAAGCCGACCACGGCTGGATACGCTCCTCCTCATCACCGTCCCGCTGTGCGCTGGAGATCGACTGCACCATGACTCTGGAGAGTCGACCGCGGTGTCGAACTGCGCGAACGCGCCCGGCTGTTGGTCGGGCCCAGGCCGCGTCGCCCGCGCTCCTACGAGCAGTTCACCTCTCCCATGGTGGCCGACGGCCGGGTCTAGCTCTGATCTTGGCGAGTGCTCCGCCGTTTACGGCGGGGGCGAAGGCTGTCTCAGAACTCTGTGGCCCGCATCGTTCGCAGGGGTCTGCAGTGTTGTCCTCAGCCCACGGGGCGCTGCTGGTTCTCGATGTACTGCTTGACGACGGTCAGCGGTGCCCCGCCGCAGGATCCGGCGAAGTAGGAGCCGGACCA
>NZ_JBXVPZ010000797.1:0-2413 GCF_057961495.1 Streptomyces sp. P5F9
GGCTCGTTGTGGAGTGGCCCCGGAGCGGGTTGTGGTTCGTTGCGCGCGGGGCCCGGGCAGTCGTGGGGCGGCCCCCGGGCCGGGCCCGCGACTTGCCGCGCCGCAGGCCTGACGCGGGCCCCGGACGTGTTGCGGGGTGGGCCGCGGTTTGTCGCCGAGGCGGACGCGGACTCGGGGTGGGCCGGAGGTTTGTCGTGGGCCGACCCCGGGGCAGGCTCGGGGTTCGTTACAGGGGTGGATCCGAGGCGCCCGCAGGGCGTGTCACGGGGTGGCCTCAAGACCTGTCGCGGGGTGCCCTCAGGGCGAGCCCAAGGCGTGCCGGCGGGCGGTGCTCCCGCGTCCCGGAGGGGGATGCTCCCGCGTCCCGGAGGGGTATGCTCCGGCGTCCCGGCGGGCGGTGCTCCGGCCAGTGGTCGCCCGGTGCTACGCCGTGTCGCGGGACGAGTTCAGCCGGATGACGGCGGTCCCCGCGCGCAGGTCCACAGTCGACCAGGGCGGGTCCCCGTCCTCCTCGTCGTCCCGCATCACCAGCGCGCTCTGGCGTTCCTTCAGCTCGGTCTGCTTGCCCGGGGAGAGGCTCGCGTGCAGTTGCTCGAAGCCGGTCGCGGATATCTGGCCCTGCCGCCCGGAGTTCCGCCAGGGGAGCATTCCGGCGCGGCCCATCTTCAGGAGCAGCTGGTCGAGGAACGCGAGTGCGGTCAGCAGGACCACCAGCCCGGGCAGCGTCATGAAGAAAACGAACTGCACGGGCACTCCCGGGGGCTCGGCTGCGGACCCCCAGTCTCGGCTCGCCCAGCCGTTTGCCACAATGGGTGAACGTTTGTGCTCGCGTTCACAAACTGTGGACGTCTCCCTCACCGAAGGTGACCTGTGGACATCAAGACCGCCACCGCCATCCGCCGCCTCCGCCTGGTGTCGGCCCCCGAGGCCGTGTCCTTCCTCCTGCTGCTCGTCTGCTCGGTGCTGAAGCGGACCACGGACTTCAACGCGGTGCCCGTCATGGGCATGGTCCACGGTGTCCTCTTCATCCTCTACGTCCTCTTCTGGGTCGACGCCTGGAACCGCACGAAGTGGGGCGCCAAGACGGCCGCCTTCTACTTCATCCTCTCCGTGCTGCCCACCGGCGGTTTCTTCGCCGAGCGCAAGCTCAAGCGCGAGGCCGAGAACGCGCTCATCGCCTCCCGCGCCCGCCAGGAAGGGATCGTGAACGCATGATCGTCGCCTTCTCCGTGACGCCCCTCGGTGTCGGCGAGGACGTGGGGGAGTACGTCGCCGACGCCGTCCGCGTGGTCCGCGAGTCCGGCCTGCCCAACCGCACCGACGCGATGTTCACGTCCATCGAGGGAGAGTGGGACGAGGTGATGGACGTGGTCAAGCGCGCGGTGGCTGCCGTCGAGGCCCGCGCCCCGCGCGTCTCCGTCGTCCTCAAGGCGGACATCCGCCCCGGCGTGACGGACGGCCTCACGTCCAAGGTGGAGACGGTCGAACGGCATCTGGCGGAGTAGCGGGGGGGGGGTCAGGGAAGCCAGGGCCTCAGATCCTGCCCCGCTGCCGCCAGCACCTCACCCCGAGTCAGCTCCTCGGCCCGTTCGACCTCGACAAGCGCCCCCCCGTGCCGGCGCACCACGTCGAGCGTCACCGCCCGCTCGCGCCGCAGGTACGTCACCGCCGACGCGAGGGCGGACACGGGCGGGCTCACCTCGTACGCGGTGAGTTTCCCGACGTACCGGTCGAGCCACTCCGGCCCCTCCCGCTCCCCGGCCCGGGACAGCGCGGTCCCGGCGTCCCCGTCGAGGAAGACCACGACCGGGCGCACCGGCGCCAGCACGCTCGTGAGGTCGGCCATGAACGCGTCGATCGTCTCCTCGCCGTGCCCCATCGCCAGCAACGTCGGCACGAACGGCACCAGCGCGTCCGCGATCACCACGTCGTCGCCGCGCGCCCGCACCGACTCGACGAAGCGTGCCGTCGCCGCGACCAGCGTCTCCATCGCCACAGCTCCCGTCGCCCCGAACTCCTCGGCCACAGCCGCGAATTCGGACCGGCTCAGGATCTCCTCCTCGTGGAAGTGATCCACCCGCAGCCCCGCACCGGAGAGCGACCGGGACAGCCCGGCGCACAGCGTCGACTTGCCGACTCCGGGCGCCGCTCCCCACACCGACACCAGTACCGTCACCGCCAACTCCCCACCCCAGCCCCGCAGTCGGTCACCACACCCGCTCCAACGCCGCGCCCAACCGCGACACGACACCCAGATCCGGCACCCGACCCAGCCACACAACGACCTGACCGCCGGCGAACTCCCGTTGTTCGGCGGTCACTTTCGGGTCGATGGCGCACTCGGCCTGTACCAGCACGTAGTTGAGAGCGGTCGCGAAGAGCATCGAGAACGACTCCGGACCCCGTACGACGG
>NZ_JBXVPZ010000798.1:0-2406 GCF_057961495.1 Streptomyces sp. P5F9
CCCCAGTAGCCAGCCCGTAGAACCGCCCCGGCTCCACAGGGCTGTCATGCATCCCCCGCCCCACCGGAATCGCCTGCTCGATCTTCGACCGCAGCCGCGACAGATCGCCGGGAAGATCGTTCGCCGTGAGTGACGTCCTCACCGCGGACATTCCGCAGCCGATGTCGACCCCCACCGCCGCCGGGCACACCGCGCCCCGCATCGCGATGACCGAACCGACCGTCGCACCCTTGCCGTAGTGCACGTCCGGCATGACCGCCAGGCCCTTGATCCACGGCAGAGTCGCGACGTTGCGCAGTTGCTGGAGCGCGCCCTCCTCGACCGTCGACGGGTCGGCCCACATGCGGATCGGGACCTTCGCGCCCGGCATCTCCACGTACGACATATCGTCCTCATTCCCCCGGAAACAAATAAAAGCCATACATCGCAAAACCGGCGCCAAGGTCAACGAAAGGGACAGCGGACCGGCGTCCACGGCTGTGCGTGCGATAGACATTGTCTCCAGGGGGTCCCCCGGTGCGGCAAGCGATTAACCAGCGGGGACACTGGCAGACCCTGGATCGTTCAAGGGGTCGAGGGGCAGAGAAGACACCCGACACCTCCCTACCCGACACATCGTCGAGAGGAGCCCGACCGTGCAGCGGAAGGCGTACGTACCCGGCACCGCCGCGCTCCTCGTGGCGCTGCTGGCCGGCTGCACGAGCGGCTCGGCCGACAGCGGTACGACGGACGACGCGAACCCGGGCGAGGCCGGTACGGCGACGGCGGTGGCCCAGCCGGGCAAGTACCGCACGCTTCCCGAACCCTGCGGGGCGGTCGCCCACAGCACCCTGGACTCCCTGCTTCCCGGCATCCAGCAGATCACCGACGCGGACCAGCGCGAGGCGGCGTACGCGGGCGACGCGACGCTGACGTACGACACGGACCGCAAGGTCGGCTGCCGTTGGAAGGTCGAGTCCACGGACGCGACGGACCATCTCCTGGTCGACTTCGAGCGGGTGGTGTCCTACGACAACGCCGTGAGCGACGACAGCCAGGCGCAGACGATCTTCGCGACGAAGGAGACGGCGGCGGACCTCCCGGCGCCGACGGCGAGCGCCACGGCGTCGGACACCGGGTCGAACTCGGCGTCGGCGTCCGGCTCGGCGTCGGCGTCGGACTCCGCGACGCCCTCCGCCACCTCCTCGTCCTCGTCCTCCGCGTCCGCCTCCAGCTCGACGTCCGCCTCGGCGTCCGCCACCGCCTCCCCCACCGGTCTCGAACCCCGCGCCCTCTCCGGCCTCGGCGACGAGGCGTTCCTCGACGACGCGTTGAGCAGTTCCGGATCGACGGCTCAGCAGCGCACGGTGACTGTGGTGTTTCGCACGTCCAACGTCATTGTGACCATCGAGTACGAGGAGCAGCCGGCGACGGTCGGTGTCGTGCCGGACAGCCAGAAGATGCAGGACAGGGCGCGGAAACTGGCCGCGCAGCTGGCCGACTCGCTCAACGGGTAGGGCCTCGCGGGGTGCCGTTCGCGGGGTCGCGCAAAGCCCGCGAACGGAGACCGCACAGGTGACTCACCGCGTACCGTGGCCCCTCGGACCCGATCCGACGGCAGGAACCACGAGCGTCATGAGTGAAGGAACCATGCATCAACCAGCACAGCGAGAGCACAGTGACCAGCAGCGGGCGAAGCGTCTGAGCCGCCTCCTTGTCTGCGCGGCCGCCGTCCCGGTGATGCTGATCGCGGCCGGCTGCTCCTCGGACTCCGGCTCCGGCGACGGCGCGGGCAAGGACACGACCGGCCCCGGTGCGACGACGTCCGCCGACGCGACCGCCGCTCCGACGGTGCGGGCCGCGGCGTACAAGAAGCTGCCCGAGCCGTGTGCGGTGCTGTCGAAGAAGACGTTGACCGAGCTGGTGCCGAAGGGCGCCAAGTCGGGCAAGGAGGGCACTTCCAGCGACACGGCGTCGCGCGGCAGTTGCTCCTGGACGAGCCTGGACAACAACGGGGTCAAGGGTTCGCAGTTCCGCTGGTTGAACGTGTCGTTGCTGCGGTTCGACTCCTCGCAGACGCAGGGCGAGGGCGACAAGCTGGCGCAGGCGTACTACACGAAGCAGGTGTCGGAGGCGCAGTCCGTCACCGGCGCGAAGAACGCCAAGTCGGAGCCGGTCGCGGGCGCGGGCGACGAGGCCACGGCGGTGCGCTACGACCTGAAGAAGAAGGAAGGCGCCTTCAAGCAGCAGACGGTGGTGGCGCGGGTCGAGAACGTGGTCGTCACGATCGACTACAACGGGGCGGGCCTCGCGGGCGAGAAGGCCCCGAGCGCGGACACGCTGACGAAGGCGGCGGAGAAGGCCGTGAAGGAGGCCGTGGCGGCGGTCACGTCGGCCAACGGCTCGGGCGGGGGCGCGGGTTCGGGC
>NZ_JBXVPZ010000799.1:0-2383 GCF_057961495.1 Streptomyces sp. P5F9
GCACAGAGCGTTCTCCAACTCGGCGCGAGTGATGTCAGGCATCAGGGCCTCGGACAAGCACAACTCCACGAACAGGCAACCCGGTCGGTCCGGCTTTCCTCGCTCGGCCCAGCGGGAACCGGCCGTCCAGCGGATCCCCAGGAGGCCGTATTCGTCGAAGACAGAGGTGCTGTCCGGGCGCTCGTTGATCACGTACTTGATCCGGTCCAGCCGAGCGTCGAACTCCGGGTCGGACGAGTCGTCACATTCCATCGACACCAGGCCGGTCACAGCAACCCGTGATGCTCCCCGGTCACAGCACTTGCGAGGGGTGAACTCCCAGGTGGGCATGGCCACCGGCCGACACGGTGCCGTCCAGGGGCGGCCTGCCTCGACCACGAGCCCCCTTCGTGCCGCACGGCCGCCACTCGATACACGCACTGCGCGCCCCCGTTCCCCCTCATGGGCCTGCGGGGGCGTCGCGGCCGTCTCCTCCGTGCCGCACCGCCATCGCCGTGCGGAAAGTTGACCTACTGGGTCAACGGCACCCGCGCCATGACCTGCCGGGGAGCGGCACGCGGTGAACCAACTGCCGCCCAACCCCCTCTCCCGGGACGGGCGTTACACCGCCCCCGGCCGCGTTCCGGACTCGTCAGAGGTCGCAGTGAACGCCTTGATATGGTCCTGAGCCCAGCGCGCAGGCGGGCCGCCCCCAACCTCCGGACCTCCATGTCCATCGGGCCGCCGACCCCGGCCCGCAGACCGGTGAGCGCCGGTCCACTCCGCAGACACGACGCGTCCCCCAGACGGCGGGCCGCTCCTACCACAGCCCCCGGCGTCCGCAACCCGGCATCCCGTGCCCGCAGGCCGCTCGAACTCCCGGTGGTCGATCATTCCGACACGCCTCTACAGCCGATAACCGCCGGGCACGGCGCCCAGAATGTCCCTGACCCCCGCTCCCTCACCCTCACCCCTGCCCGCTCCCGTACCGGTCAACTCACGTAGCTGCAGGACGTAACTCTGCAGGGTGGTGCGCGCACCGCGCGGCCTGGTCCCCACCACACACAACTCTTCTCCACCAACATCACCACCGGCACCACCTTGTCGGCATGGAGAGCCAGCCAGCCCAGCACTTCGACGTCCACACTCGACTCCCCCACAAGGCCGCCAAGAAAGTGGATACGCGGCTCGCGTTCAAGCCGCCAGGCACCGGGCACCGGGCACCCGGACCGTCACAACACCGAAACCACTCGATAAAACAGCACGGACGGTTTGTCGATGTTCGAGGGCATTCCGGCGCCAGGGGCACATAGAATCGGCCGCCCCAGCCACCCGGGAGACCGCCACCACGCTGGAGGATCCCCGCGGGAGTCCATACGCACGTGCTGGCCTTGGCTTTCCCACGTCGACGAGCCCAGACCACGGCAGGCAGGCACACCCCGGAACGCCGCAAGCAGCGGAGAAGGTCACGTCCCGCGCAGTGACGCAGTGACGCAGTGACGCAGTGACGCGATCTTGCCGAGTCTCTGCGTCGCGCGGACCAAGCGGCTGATGTAGGCGCGAACTGAGAGGTGATCGCTGCCACGCCACTCGGCGGGACACCATCCGCCCCGGGCCGACGACAGCCGGCGACGACTGGACGCAGTCCGCCGAGTGGCGTCGCGGCGGTCCACGAGTGGCTCGTAGCGCGCTCGATTGCCCTTGCTGAACCTGCATCGAAGTCGGCGAGACGCAACACGCGACACAGCGCCGCGAGTTGCATAGGGAGACCGGGCCCGCGTTCGATGGGATGCGGCGACAGGCGCGGCATCAGGGGGTTGTCGTGCCCGGGTTCGTACGTGGCTACGACGACACGATTCAGGACTACTTCCTCGTCCGCGCCACCGCCTTCCAGCCGAACGGCACACTGTCGAACGACAAGCTGGCCGCCGAGAACACCACCGACTTCGGTGTTGTCACGCGGCGAAGGTCGCCGACTGCCACAGGCCGGAGACCTCGGGCCACGTGATCTCGCTGGTGTACTGCACAGGTTGATCAAGATGGAGTATTCGCCCGGCCACTGGAGCTCGGGCTGTGAATCCGGTAGCCGGTGACGAGTGATCCTGCGTCAGCTGCGCGGCGTGGCCGCTTCGAGTTCGTGAAGCATTGTCCGGCGTGCTCTTCCCCGAGCCGGACCCTGTGCCCATCCACCGACTCGAAGGGGTGACGCGGCCCCTGGTGCCGAGTCCCCCGGACGTAGCCGGGCCGGGCTGGGCCGGGTCCGCCGAGCCTCCGACCAACTGATCGATGCCGCCCTTGACGTCGAGCTCTCATCCTCACGCGGACTGTTCGCGAACTGGAGGGCACATCACCGCAATTGGCCACGCCCGGCCGCCCCGACGAACGCCGGCACCCCACACCCGAC
>NZ_JBXVPZ010000800.1:0-2362 GCF_057961495.1 Streptomyces sp. P5F9
AGCGTACGACGCAGGGAGTTGCCGAGGGTGTAGCCGAAGCCCGGCTCCAGCGGCTCGATCACGAACCGGGAGCGGAACTCGTCGACGACCTCTTCGGTCAGGGACGGACGCTGAGCAATGAGCACGGGGTGTTGCCTCCATTTTCGGCGCCCGCTATTTGACGCCGTAGACCCTACGAAGGGTACGGGGCGACACGAGGCGATACGGTCTCCGCAGAGGCAGAACCGCCCGACTCCAACCCAGCGAGGAGACTTCGGGCCCCGCTCCTCCAGCAGTCCCACGGCCGCCGATTCGGGAAGCGGCTGGGGTGGACGTCTGTGTCCGTGAGCCTGTGCCTACGTGACTGAAAGTCGGCTGGAGAACGGTCAGTGCCGGAATGTCGCCGGGTTCCTGCGGGGCGGCTGGGGAGGGGCGCGGCGAGGGTCTTGTCGGTGACAGGGTCGCCGACGGCAGTGTCCCAGCCGCCTCCGTCGGTGAGGTCGGCCAGCAGGTTCTGGAGCACGAGGGCTGCAGTGGTACCGGTCGCGGTGGGGTGCCACATGCTGTCGGAGAGAGGTCCGGGAGATCTCGGCCTCCGCCCGTGTGGAGCGGGTACTGGGGAAGCCCCCTGAGGGGCAGCCGGTTCCGGCCGCCCCTCCTGGGTGGCTATGGGGTGCGCTTGAGGTGGGAAAGAACGCCCATGCCTCCGCTGAAGGCAGCAGCGAAGGCACTGCCGCTCGCACCGAAGGTCGCGAGGGGGTTGCCGTGGAAAGCCATCACCACGATGACCGCGACGAGAGAAACCACAACAGCACAGAGACTGACGATCGCAACATCACGCCCGGGGTGCGTACAGGCGAGTTGCTGCGTCGAGTTGGCCGGCACTCGGTACCTCCATTGACTTGTTCGCTATCTCCGCTGGATCTGGACGCACTTGACCTGGGTCAAGTGGTCTCCGGCGGTACGCAGCGGGGCTTAGGTCGCCCCGGAACAGCCGTTCGGCTGTGTCCACGTATGAAGCGACGAAGTCAAGGAGCCTCCTGTGAGTAGTGGGCGGGACGACTCTAGCGATCCGTCAACTCTGCTGCAACGGCTGGTCGTTCAGCATCACGGGCGGAGTGCAGGCGTCGTCCCGGCAAGCAGATCGGGCAGTCGCGCTGCTGGCGCTCCTTGCTCACATCACCGGATGTCTCCGCGGCTTGCAGTCCGCCCAGTGGCCATCGAACATCAGTTGTGTGTTCGATGGCGCAAGCGGAGCAGCGGGCATTCAGGCGGAAACGGCAACGACCCACCAGACCGTGTGCGCTTTGGTGTGCTCTTCGGCACGTTCAGGCAGGTCGCATGGGGTATTCGAGCGAAAGTGGCACCGGTGCCCGAGGTATTCGGCGCGGTCGGTATTTGGTGACGTGTATCGCCAACCGGTCCTTGGTGAAGGGCCTTTGAACTGCGGAAACGCGTCAGAAGGAGAGCGCGGAAGTCGGTACATCGCTCAGAAAGAGCAACGGTCAAAAGGCCGTGTGCGTTTTGACGTGAACGCAAAAACTCCCGACCTGTATTTCTGCAGGTCAGGAGCTTTTCCCGGAGTGCCCCCGGCAGGATTCGAACCTGCGCACACGGCTCCGGAGGCCGTTGCTCTATCCCCTGAGCTACGGGGGCGTGTCCGTCGCGGTGATCGCGGCGACGGGTAGAACCCTACCAGCTCCCTACGGGTGTCCATGAACAGGTTTCTCGGTGATCAGGGAGGTGGGCGGGAAGGCTTGCTGGGTCGCTCGCAGGGGGTGGAAGTGGGGAAAACCCGGACGCGGTGGCCGGTCCGGACCTACTCTCAAGTTGTGCCAGGCGCGTCGGGTCGGGTGCTTGTTGTGGACGACAACAAGGTCATCCGGCAGTTGATCAGGGTCAATCTCGAACTGGAGGGTTTCGAGGTCGTGACCGCGGCCGATGGTGCCGAGTGTCTGGACGTGATTCATCAAGTGCGGCCTGATGTCGTGACCCTCGACGTCGTCATGCCTCGGCTGGACGGGCTGCGGACTGCCGCCCGGCTGCGCAGCGATCCCCGGACCCGTGATCTGCCCCTCGCCATCGTCAGCGCCTGCACCCAGTACGAGGTCGAGAGCGGGCTCGATGTCGGCGTCGACGCGTTTCTCGCCAAGCCCTTCGAACCTGCCGAACTCATCGCTCTCGTACGGCAGTTGATCGAGCGGGGGCGGCGTGAGCCGCAGGATCCGTGTGAGCCGGCCGACGGCCTCTCCATCGGTGGTGCCTTCGGTGCCGGAGCTGGTGAGGGTGAGCGGGCTGGGCGGGGCGGGCGTAGCGGCGGCTGAGGCAGAGACTGCCTCCCGGCTCGCGAGTTGTCGCCACCGCCACTTGTAGGTCCCCTTAC
>NZ_JBXVPZ010000801.1:0-2349 GCF_057961495.1 Streptomyces sp. P5F9
CGGGTGTGGGTCGCGAGCGGGGCCGGCGTTGGCGGAGGTTGCCGAGCGCATGGTCCGTATCCGCACGGTCCTCGAACCCCGCGCGTCCCACACGGCCCGCTTCACCGAACCGTACGCTCGCCTGGTGGACGAACTGGAGACCCGAGGCTGGCTGCCGACCCCGCTCGCGACCCACACCCGCACCCGCCTGAACGAGGACACGATCGGCTCATGAGCACCACCCTCCTCCTCGCCCGCCACGGCCAGACCACCTGGCACGCCGAGAACCGCTACGCCGGCATCAGCGACGTCGCCCTGACGGACACGGGCGTCGCCCAGGCGGAAGCCCTCGGCCGCTGGGCCGCAGCCCACCCGGTCGACGCGATCTGGACGTCCCCGCTGTCCCGAGCGATCCTCACGGCAGCCCCGGCCGCCCGCGCCCTGAACCTCACCCCCCACACCGAACCGGCCCTGCGCGAATGCGACTTCGGGGTGCTGGAGGGCCGTACGCTCGCGGAGTTCGAGACGGAGAACCCCGGGGCGGCGGAGGCCTTCCGCGCCGATCCGGTGGCCAACCCGTTCCCGGAGTCCGAGGACCCACTGACCGCCGCCGAACGAGGCACCGCCGCCCTGCACCGCATCGCGGCCGCGCACTCCGGCCAACGCGTCCTGATCGTGGCTCACAACACCCTCCTCCGACTGGTGCTGTGCCGGTTGCTGGGGATTCCGCTCGGCGAATACCGGCGGGTGTTTCCGCAGTTGCGCAATGCGGCGGTGAGTGAACTCCGGCTGCAGGGCGAGACGGTGGCGCTGCTGTCGCTCAACGTGCCGTGCGTAGCGGAGAGTTGAGAGGAGGGCCTCCGCGAGTCACGTCCTCGCGGGGCCCTCCTCTTCATTCGCCCGCCTACGTGAAGGTTGAGAAGACGGTCACGAGGCAGGACGTTTCCTGGAGGTCAGGCGGGCAGGATCGGCTGCCTGGACCTTGCCGCCTCGTAACGGCGGGCCACGTCCTGCCAGTTGACGACCGCCCACATCGCGTCGATGAAGTCGACCTTCTGGTTCCGGTACTGGAGGTAGAAGGCGTGCTCCCAGGCGTCGAAGACGAGGAGGGGGGTCGAGCCCTGGCCGACGTTGCCCTGGTGGTCGTAGATCTGCTCGACGATCAGGCGGCCGCTCAACGGCTCGTGGGCGAGGACGCCCCAGCCCGAACCCTGGGTCGTCGCGGCGGCCTTGGTGAGCTGGGACTTGAAGCCGGCGAAGGAACCGAAGGAGTCGGCGATCGCGCCGGCCAACTCGCCTACGCCGTCGGCCTCCAGAGGCTCGCCGCCGCCGTCGCCCGTCATGTTGTGCCAGTAGATGCTGTGCAGGATGTGGCCGGAGAGGTGGAACGCCAGGTTCTTCTCCAGCCCGTTGACCGAACCCCACTGCTCCTTGTCGCGCGCCTCCGCCAACTGCTCCAGCGAGTCGTTGGCTCCCTTGACGTAGGCCGCGTGGTGCTTGTCGTGGTGCAGCTCGATGATCTCGGGGCTGATCACGGGGGCGAGCGCGGCGTAGTCGTAGGGCAGTTCGGGCAGCGTGTAGACGGGCATGGCGGATCGATCCCCTCCGGACTTCTTGTTGCACATAGCTTGCAACTACAACTTAGCAGCGATAGGGCGCCGTGTGGTCACTCCGCCACCGACGTGTAGTGCGATGCGTCCCCCTCGATCGAGTAGCTCTCCTTGCCCTCGATGCCGACCGGGATGTCGCCGGCGACGGTGACGCGGTTGAGGCGGCGGGGCTGGTTGTCGTAGTTGTCGATGGCGTAGTGCTGGGTGATGCGGTTGTCGAACAGGACGAGCTGGTTGGGGGACCAGCGCCAGCGCAGGATGTTCTCCGGGCGGGTGACGTACGCCTGGAGGAGGTCCAGGATCTTGCGGGACTCGCCCGTCGAGAGGCCGGCTATCCGCTGCGCGAACCCGCCGATGAACAGGCCGCGTTCGCCGGTCAGCGGGTGGACGCGGACGACCGGGTGGACCGTGCGGAACTTGATCGACGTGAACTGGGCGCGCTGGGCCGCCTTTTCGTCGTCGATGTCCTCGTCCGGTACGGCGTAGTCGTAGTCGTTGGTGTGCTCCGCCCACAGGGTGTCCGCCAGGACGCGCAGCGGCTCGGGCAGGTCGCGGTACGCCGCCGCCGAACTGGCGATCAGGGTCTCGCCGCCGTACGGCGGGACCGTGATGCTGCGCAGGGTGCTGGCCTGGGGCGGGTTGAGGACGAAGGTCACGTCCGTGTGCCAGTGGTTGGCCCGGCCGCGCTCGCTGTCGACGGGCAGGACGTTCGGGGCGCCGTCGACGGCGCCCCGAACGTCCTGCCCGTCGACAGCGAGCG
>NZ_JBXVPZ010000802.1:0-2346 GCF_057961495.1 Streptomyces sp. P5F9
CCGTCGAACTCGTCCCCCAGCCCCACCCCTGGCCCCGCGCCCTCGGCCTCGTCATGGTCGTCGTCATCGGGGCCTGGCTCGGGCTGCTGATCGTGGGCAACGTACGGGCCCAGGTCGGTCCCATGAACACGACCATGACCCTGCGCCCGTCCCTCACCGGCGGCACGAAGATCAACGTCTCCCCGCTCGGCGCCCTGTCCCTCGACAGCCACCACGCACCGGTCCGCCTGGACGTCAACGTCGACCAGCTCGACCCGGAACGCTCGCAGGCCCTCGTCGACCACCCCGAGCGCCTCTCCGGCCTCCAGGACGAGGTCGCCCGTGACGTCGAACACGGCACCCTCGACCTCGCCGTACGGTCCTGCACGGCCGTGGTCCTCGGCGCCACGACCCTGGGCCTCGCGGTCTACCGCCGCCCCCGCCGGGCCCTCGCGGCCGGCGGCCTGGCCCTCACGCTCCTCGCCGCATCGGGAGCGACGGCCTACGCGACCTGGAACCCCAAGTCGATCCTGGAGCCGAAGTTCTCCGGCCTGCTCTCCTCCGCCCCGTCCCTGGTCGGCAACGCGCGCAACATCGTCACCGAATTCGACGTCTACCAGAAGGAGTTGGCCCGCCTGGTGACGAACGTGACGAAGCTCTACGACGTCACGTCCACGCTCCCCGCGTACCAGCCGGACCCGACCACGATCCGCGTCCTGCACGTCTCGGACATCCACCTGAACCCCGCGAGCTGGAAGATCATCGCGTCGCTGGTGGAGCAGTACAAGGTGAACGTGATCGTCGACACCGGCGACACCATGGACCACGGCACGACGGCCGAGAACGGCTTCCTCGACCCCATCGCCGACCTGGGCGCGCCCTACGTCTGGGTCAGGGGCAACCACGACTCCCTCGCCACCCAGCGCTACCTCGAACACATCAAGAACGTGCACGTCCTTGACGAGGGGCGGGCGGAGACGGTCGCGGGCGTGCGCTTCGCGGGCATCGGCGACCCCCAGTTCACCCCCGACCGCTCGACCGCACCGGGCGCCGACAACGCGGAGGAACTCGCCGGCGACCAACTCGCCTCCGCCCTCCGCGACCAGCAGGCCGCCGGTACCCCGGTCGACATCGCCCTGGTCCACGAACCGTCGGCGGCCCGCCAGACCGACGGCGAGGTCCCGCTGGTCCTGGCCGGCCACCTCCACCACGAGGGCACCGAGATCATGAAGCACGGCACCCGGCTGCGCATCGAGGGCTCGACGGGCGGCAGCGGGCTGCGCGCGGTGGAGGGCAAGTACCCCGACCCGATCGAGGCGTCGATCCTCTACGTCGACCGCGACACCCACCGCCTCCAGGCCTGGGACGAGATCAAACTCGGCGGCCTGGGCCTGACGACGGCGGAGGTCAGCCGCCACCTCCCGAAGGAGAACCTGCCGTGAGCGCACCCCGCCTTTTCGGTTTGGCTGCGGCCCAAACGCCGTAGTACAGTCTCGTCGTGCCCAAGGGCGCCGGTCAGGGCTTGACCGTCCGAAACTCCCCAGGGAGTCAGGAGAAGCGGCACCCTTCGGGGGAAAGCGGAGTCACATGCTTCTCACGTCCTCTGGGACACCTAGACGAAGCAAAGCAGTATAGAAGTTGGCCCTCATCGTCTAGTGGCCCAGGACGCCGCCCTTTCAAGGCGGTAGCACGGGTTCGAATCCCGTTGGGGGCACGCAACACCGTGTGCGACACTGGCTCCGCCAGTTCGCGCGCAACAGCAAGGTCCTGTGGAGCAGCTTGGAGTGCTCGCCACCCTGTCAAGGTGGAGGCCGCGGGTTCAAATCCCGTCAGGACCGCTGAGGTTCCGCAAGGAATCTCGTGGCTGGGTAGCTCAGTTGGTACGAGCGATCGCCTGAAAAGCGATAGGTCGCCGGTTCGACCCCGGCCCCAGCCACCGGATCGAAAGCCCTGTCCCACCGGGACGGGGCTTTCGTCGTAACCCGGACTACACAGGGTGGGGCGCGATGGGCCAGGACATCGACCTGGAGAAGATACGGGCGCGGTACGGACTGCTCGCGGTGGTCGGCAGCAACATCGCGATCACGGCGGTGGCGGTCTTCGGCGTATGGCAGCTGGACGGCGACCGCGCGGTGATCGTAGGTGTCCTGACCTCGGCGTTCACCGCGATGGCGGGCCTGACGACGGCGTACCTGGGCATCAAGGCCGTATCCAACACGGCCCAGTCGATGTCCAAGGAGGCCGGCAGGCAGCAGGACGCCGAGCGCCAGCAGCAGCAAGACGCCGGCCAGCAGAATTCAGCCCGTCCGGCGCTTGAGGACGAGGCCGTCCAGGCCGACGGGGGTCTGGGGGCGGAGCCCCCGGGAA
>NZ_JBXVPZ010000803.1:0-2340 GCF_057961495.1 Streptomyces sp. P5F9
GTGGATCACGGGTGGGATCTGCGGCGCGGGGCTTCCTGAGACGCCGTCTGTCCGAGGCGGGGGCCGGCTGAGAGAGCACGGCAAAAAGCCGGCCCACACGAGGTGGACCGGCTCGATGCAGCGAACCAGCAGTGGCCGCGCGCTCAGCAGTGCGTCAGCGCGAGACCTTGCCGGCCTTGATGCACGAGGTGCAAGCGTTCACGCGCTTCGGCGTCCCACTGACCACGGTACGGACGCGCTGGATGTTCGGGTTCCAGCGACGGGACGTACGGCGGTGCGAGTGCGAGATGTTGTTGCCGAAGCCCGGCCCCTTGCCGCAGACGTCGCAGTTGGCAGCCACGGGTCACTCCAAAGACTTCAGATGCACAGATGCACTTACGGATGATCCCGGCATGCCGGGATCGAGATCGTAGGATCTGGAAGTGGCACTGCCAGGGGGGATGGCCCGATCGGGATCGGGCAACCGGAGCAGCATACAACGACTGCGCCAGTACAACGAAACTACCATGCCTGGTCGGGGGCCCGCTCCGGCCCTCCTCGGGCCCGGGCCGCTCCGGGGTCTACGCTGCGTTGCCAGTCCAGCAGCTCAAGGAGGCGCAGGTGCCGCAGACATTCTTCGATGCTCTCGCGGTGCGCAGCTGGTGCGGGCTCGCGCTGCGGTCGCTGGGGCGTGCGCGCGAGGAGATCGACGCGATCAACGTGTACCCGGTGGCGGACGGGGACACCGGCACCAACCTGTACCTGACCATGGAGTCCGCCGTCACCGCGGTCGACGCGGTGTTCGACGGGCACGGCACCCTGACCGGGCGGAAACCGCCGCTGGCCGACGCCGCCCGCGCGATGGCCCACGGGGCGCTCATAGGGGCGCGCGGCAACTCCGGGACGATCCTCGCGCAGCTGCTCCGGGGCATGGCCCAGGTCCTCGCCGCCGACGGTGAGACGGCTCACACGGACGGAGAAGGCCTACGGCTCGCGCTGCGCCGCGCGGCCGACTCCGCCCGGCACGCGGTGGCCCACCCCGTCGAGGGCACGGTCCTCTCGGTCGCCTCGGCCGCGGCGGACGCGGCCGACGGCACCGACGGCGACTGCGGGACCGTCGCACGGGCCGCCTACGAAGGAGCGTGCGCGGCGCTGGCCGCGACCCCGGGGCAGCTGGCCGTCCTTCAGCGCGCGGGAGTCGTCGACGCGGGCGGACGGGGGCTGGTGGCGGTGCTGGCCGCGCTGGTGGAGACGTTCACGGGGGAGTCGCCGGTTTTCGGGGCGCACGCACGCGTGGCCGTTGATGTGACGCACGCACGCGTGGAGGCCGATGTGGCTTCCAGCGCTTTCGACGTCCCTTCCGATGTCGCCGACGTCACCCTCTGCGAGGACGGTCCGGAAGCTCTCCAGGAAGGCGGCCCCGCCTTCGAGGTGATCTACCTCCTGGAGGCCGACGACTCGGCCGTGACGCGGCTGCGGGAGCGGCTGGACGCCCTCGGCGACTCGCTCGTCGTGGTCGGCGGCGACGGCCTGTGGAACGTCCACGTGCACGTGGACGACGCGGGCGCCGCCGTGGAAGCGGGCGTCGAGGCCGGCCGGCCGTACCGGATCCGGATCACGCACTTCGGGCTCGGTGACGTCCACACCACCGGTGCCGAACGGCCGCCCAGGGAGCGCGCGCAGCGGGCCGTCGTCGCCGTGGTGCCGGGGGAAGGGCTCGCCGGGCTCTACGGCGAGGCCGGCGCGACCACCGTGCTCGCGCGCCCCGGGGAGCCGCCCGCCAGCGGGGAGCTGGTCGCGGCCGTACGGCGGGCACACGCGCGTGAGGTCGTGCTGCTGCCCAATGACGCCGAGCTGCGCCACACCGCCGCCGCTGCCGCCGAACAGGCCCGGGCCGAGGGCATCCGGGTCGCGCTGATCCCGACGCGCTCCGCGGTCCAGGGGATCGCGGCGCTCGCCGTGCACGAGCCGGAGCGCCGCTTCGACGAGGACGTCGTCTCCATGACCTCGGCGGCGGGCGCGACCCGCTACGCCGAGGTCGCCGTCGCCGAACGCCAGTCCTGGACCATGGCCGGGATCTGCCAGGCCGGGGACGTCCTGGGCCTCGTCGACGGCGATGTGGCGGTGATCGGCGCCGATGTCACGGCCACCGCCCGGGCCGTCCTCGACCGCATGCTCGCGGCCGGCGGTGAACTCGTCACGCTCGTCCTCGGCGACGAGGCACCCGCGAGCGTCGCCGACATCCTGGAGATACACGTCCGGGAGTCGTACCTCGCCGTCGACACGGTGGTGTACCGGGGCGGCCGGCAGGGTGCCCTGCTGCTCATCGGTGTGGAATAGGCCCCAGCCCCACCCCAACTC
>NZ_JBXVPZ010000804.1:0-2331 GCF_057961495.1 Streptomyces sp. P5F9
CCCGGTTCTCCGCGACGCCCACCTCGGTGCGCGGCGGGCCCGCCCGGCCCGGCGCGGACACGTCCGACGTGGCCCGGGACTGGGAACTCCCCGGACTTCTCGACGCCGTTGACGACCCTCAGCGAGGAAACCCCTCGGCGAGTCTTTGAACACCCTCAGTGAAAGGCTTGGCAGTGAGCACCGAAGCGTATGTCTACGACGCGATCCGCACCCCGCGCGGGCGCGGCAAGGCCAATGGATCCCTGCACGGCACGAAGCCCATCGACCTGGTCGTCGGACTCATCCACGAGCTCCGTGACCGCTTCCCGGACCTGGACCCGGCCGCGATCGACGACATCGTCCTCGGCGTCGTCGGCCCGGTCGGCGACCAGGGCTCCGACATCGCCCGCATCGCCGCCGTGGCCGCCGGACTGCCGGACACGGTGGCCGGCGTACAGGAGAACCGCTTCTGTGCCTCGGGCCTCGAAGCCGTCAACATGGCCGCCGCCAAGGTGCGTTCGGGCTGGGAGGACCTCGTTCTCGCCGGTGGTGTCGAGTCGATGTCCCGGGTGCCGATGGCCTCGGACGGCGGCGCCTGGTTCAACGACCCGATGACGAACCTCGCCGTCAACTTCGTGCCCCAGGGCATCGGCGCCGACCTGATCGCCACGATCGAGGGATTCTCGCGGCGCGACGTGGACGAGTACGCGGCGCTCTCGCAGGAGCGGGCGGCCACCGCCTGGAAGGAGGGCCGCTTCGAGCGGTCCGTCGTCCCGGTCCGCGACCGCAGCGGCCTCGTCGTCCTCGACCACGACGAGCACCTGCGCCCCGGCACCACCGCCGACTCCCTCGCCCGGCTGAAGCCGTCCTTCGCCGACATCGGCGAACTCGGCGGCTTCGACGCCGTGGCCCTCCAGAAGTACCACTGGGTCGAGAAGATCGACCACGTCCACCACGCGGGCAACTCCTCCGGCATCGTCGACGGCGCCTCCCTCGTCGCCATCGGCTCGAAGGAGGTCGGCGACCGCTACGGCCTCACCCCGCGCGCGCGGATCGTCTCCGCGGCCGTCTCCGGCTCCGAGCCGACCATCATGCTCACCGGGCCCGCGCCCGCCACCCGCAAGGCCCTCGCCCGGGCCGGGCTGACCATCGACGACATCGACCTCGTCGAGATCAACGAGGCCTTCGCCGCCGTAGTCCTGCGCTTCGTGCGGGACATGGGCCTGTCCCTGGACAAGGTCAACGTCAACGGCGGCGCCATCGCGCTCGGCCACCCGCTCGGCGCGACCGGCGCGATCATCCTCGGCACGCTCGTCGACGAACTGGAGCGCCAGGACAAGCGCTACGGCCTCGCCACGCTGTGCGTCGGCGGCGGCATGGGCATCGCCACGATCGTCGAACGCGTCTGAACACCCCAGCGGCAGCAGAGACTTCTACGGAGAACCCCTCATGACCGAGAGCACCACCATCCGCTGGGAACAGGACGACACCGGGATCGTCACCCTCGTTCTCGACGACCCGGACCAGTCCGCGAACACCATGAACGCGGCCTTCCGCGACTCCCTCACCGTGATCGCCGACCGCCTGGAGGCCGAGCGGGACTCCATCCGCGGCATCATCGTCACCTCGTCGAAGAAGACCTTCTTCGCGGGCGGCGACCTGCGCGACCTCATCCGAGTCACCCCGGACACCGCCCAGGAGTTCTTCGACGGCGGCCTCGCCGTCAAGCGGAACCTGCGCCGCATCGAGACCCTCGGCAAGCCGGTCGTCGCCGCGATCAACGGCGCGGCCCTGGGCGGCGGTTACGAGATCGCCCTCGCCTGCCACCACCGGGTCGCCCTCGACGCGCCCGGCTCGAAGATCGGCTGCCCGGAGGTCACCCTCGGCCTGCTCCCCGGAGGCGGCGGAGTCGTCCGTACGGTACGGCTGCTCGGCATCGCCGACGCCCTGCTGAAGGTGCTCCTCCAGGGCACCCAGTACAGCCCGCGGCGCGCCCAGGAGAACGGCCTCGTCCACGAAGTGGCCACCACCCCGGACGAGTTGATCGCCAAGGCCCGCGCCTTCATCGACGCCAACCCGCAGTCGCAGCAGCCCTGGGACAAGCCCGGCTACCGCATCCCCGGCGGCACCCCGGCGAACCCCAAGTTCGCGGCCAACCTGCCCGCCTTCCCGGCGACCCTGCGCAAGCAGACCAACGGCGCGCCCTACCCGGCCCCGCGCAACATCCTCGCCGCCGCCGTCGAGGGCGCCCAGGTCGACTTCGAGACCGCCCAGGTCATCGAGACCCGCTACTTCGTCGAGCTGGCCGTCGGCCAGACCTCGAAGAACATGATCCAGGCGTTCTTCTTCGAC
>NZ_JBXVPZ010000805.1:0-2316 GCF_057961495.1 Streptomyces sp. P5F9
GTGCCGCGGCGCGGTCGTCGCGGTGTACGGCGACGGGGGCTGGGACGGCTGCGGATAGCCGTACGCCGGGGACGGCTGCCCGGCGTAGGCGCCGTCACGGAGTTGCTGGAAGTGGCGTATGTCCGCCGCCAGGTAGTACGCGATCGACGCCACCAGGGTGCCCAGGAGCAGGGTGATGCCCAGATAGCCGCCGGGGGTGTGGACATCCTCGCCGGGCTCGGAGCCGAGCAGCACGACGCTGAGGACGTCCGCCGCCAGCGCGGCCACGAACAGGCCCCAGTCCAGGGACTTGCGGGTCACGATGGCCAGCCGCAGCAGCATCGTCCAGGCCAGGAACCCGATGCAGAACACCGAGATCCCCACGAACAGCACGCGCACGAGGACCAGCGCCCCGGTGGGCGGCGGTGGCTTCGCCGGCTGCGGGTAGCCGTGGCCTTGCATGGCTGCTCCTGGTGCCTTCAGAGGGCGTACGGGTTCGCGGCCGGTGCGCTCCGGGATACGGGCAACACCGGTCGTCCGATTGTCGCTTCGAGCGTATAGGCCGACACCGACAAGCGGTCCCGGGTTGTACCGAACCGTTGTCGTGCCGATCACACAGTGATCGCTCCCGTACTACGTCCCAGGTGCCGGCGGGTGCGCACTCCTGCTCAGACCTGTACACACTCCTACTCAGGCGAGTGCGAACTCCTCCTTGGCTCCTACTCGGGCGTGACCGTGCCGTCCGTCAGGCCGTCGTACATGCCGCGCACGAGCTGCTCGCCGAGCCGGCCCGCCTGCCGCAGCGCCCGCTCGAAGTCCTCCAGGGCGCGGAACCGGGCTCCGTAGCGCCGCTGTTCGTCCAGGGGGAGGCGGGGCAACTGGAGCCTGCGGACGTCGAGTCGGGTCGCCGTGGACGCGTAGCTGCTGGCCTGGCGGTTGTTGGCGGTACCGCGCAGGAAACCGGCGAGGAACCACGGGTCCAGGGCGCCGGGATCGGGCCGCAGCAGCACGAGGCTGCGCCCCAGGGCGGCGCCCGCGGTCGTGCCGTCGATCACGCGCGCCATCGAACCGCCGCCGACCACTGGGACGACGACATCGCCCGGCTCCGTGAGGACGGCGGCCTCGTCACTCTCGGGGAGGATCCCGGACGGAGCCGTTCCGGCGAGGACGTCGTGGTCGGTGAGAACGGGCACACGCGCGTGGCCGCCGTTTCCGCCGGTACGCATCACCAGGGCGCCCCCGCGCGCGAGTTCACCGATCGTGGTGAGCGGCCAGCGCGTGGGCCGCTCGGAGGTGGTGGAGTGCTCTACGGGTGGTGGAGTGAGGTCGGCGGTCAGCCGGAGCGTCTCGCCGAGCCGCTCGCGGACGGCCGTGAGCTCGTCGGCGCCGTCGGCCGCGGTGGCGGGCGGGAGGTGGCGGGCGGGGGCCAGGTCGACGTCGTCGTCGAGGAGTTCGATGACCGGCACGGAACGCGCCAGCCCCGGCTCGTCGTCCAGCCGTCCCGCGCGGTCGAACGCCTTCCAAGCGTCGAGCACCGCGCCCCGCACGGCCTGCCAGTCCGGACCGCCCCGCCCCTCGGTGGCGAACCGCCCGGTATCCACCAGCAGCACCTCCGGCTGCGCCGCCGCCCGCTCCGGCCGCCGCAACACCCACAGGTGCAACGGGATGTTGTACGGCGGCGCCGCCCCGATCGGCAGCGCTACGACCGCCTTCAGCGCCCCGCGCCGCAGCAGGTCGGCGCGGATCCGGCGGCCCGAGCGCCGGGAGGCCGCGGCCGGCGGCATCAGCAGCACCGCCGTGCCGCCGTCCTTGAGCCGGGCCAGCGCGTGCTGCACCCAGGCCAGCTCGGACTCGTTGCGCGCGGGGAAGCCGTACTCCCAGCGGGGGTCGTAGGCGAGTTCGTCGTGGCCCCAGTTCCGCTCGTTGAACGGCGGATGGCACAGGACGACGTCGGCCCGCAGCGCCGGGTACGCGTCGGCTCGCAGCGTGTCCCCGGCCGTGCCGCGCACGGTGACCTGCGCGTGCAGGGCGAGCCGGAGCGCGGCGAGCGCGGCGAGGTCGGGGGCGTCGTCCTGGGCGTACAGCTCCTGGCCGGGGCGCGGGGTGACGGCGCGCAGCAGGGCGCCGGTGCCGCAGGCCGGGTCGAGCGCGGTACCGGCCGGGCCTGCCACCTCGGCCAACTCGGCCATCAGGCGGGCGAGTTCGGTCGGGGTGAGCGTGTACTGGCGCGGGTTGGCATCGAGATGCCGCCCGAGCAGGAACTCGAACGTCTGGCGTGCGCCCAGCTCGGCGGCGAGTTCGGCTGCGCCGCGGAGGAGGGGGGCGGAGGGGAGGAGT
>NZ_JBXVPZ010000806.1:0-2309 GCF_057961495.1 Streptomyces sp. P5F9
CTGGTGGGCGCAGCGCGGAGTCGTCGCGGCTGGCGCGGTTCGCGGATCGGGTGGCAGGGCGGCACTGAGGTGCGGGGGCGGTTCGTTGTCGGGTGCGGGTCCGGTGGGGGCTGGTCGCGACCACGCGGCGGAGCCGCAAATCGACACAGCCCCGCGCCCCTGGGTGGTTCGGGGTGCGGCTGTGTGGGTGGGTGCCGGTGCGTTGTGGTTTGCCCGCGGTGCGTTGTGCCCCCGGCGCCGCGCCGGGGGGTGTCCGTCCTCGGATCGGCGCGGGGGCCGTTGCTCAGCGACTTGCCCGTGTTGACGCGCCGACCGCTGCGGGCGGACCCCCCCGACACGTCGCCTTGCCGCCGTACGCGGCCTGCGGTCCGCTCGGCTCAGGTCACCGACTCGGACGCCGACTCCGACGCGGGTGACTGTGCGGCCGCCCCGTGCTTGGGCGCCCGGGCCGTCACCATCAACCCCGAGACCAGTCCCGCCATCAGCATCACGGCGACGGCCCACCAGATGGCGACCGTGTAGCCGTGGACGATGCCCTTGCTGGCGATCAGGGCCTTCTGGGCCGGGTTGTGGAGGTGGGCGGCGATGTAGGCCGTGCTGCTGGTCGTGGCGATCGTGTTGAGGAGGGCCGTACCGATCGAACCGCCCACCTGCTGCGCGGTGTTGACGGTCGCGGAGGTCACGCCCGAGTCCTGCGGGGCGACGCCGGCCGTGGCGGTGGCGAACACCGGCATGAAGATCAGGCCCATGCCGAGGCCCATCAGCAGCAGGCCCGGGAGGAGTTCGGTCGTGTAGTCCGAGTGGACGGTCAGGCGGGTGAAGAAGGACATGCCGGCCGCGGCCAGGACCGCGCCCGGCACCATCAGGGTGCGCGGCGGGACGTGGTGCATCAGGCGGGCCGAGATCTGGGTCGAGCCGATGATGATCGCGACCGTGAGGGGCAGGAAGGCCATGCCGGTCTTCACGGGGGAGTAGCCGAGGATGACCTGGAGGTAGTAGGTCATGAACAGGAACATGCCGAACATGCCGATGACCGCGAGCCCCATGGTGAGGAAGCAGCCGGCGCGGTTGCGGTCCTTGACGATGTGCAGGGGAAGGAGGGGGCTGGGGGCTCTGGTTTGCCACCAGACGAAGGACGCGAGCAGTACCGCGCCTGCGGCGAAGAGGCCCAGTACCAGTGAGTCCGTCCAGCCGCGTGGTTCCGCCTCGCTGAAGCCGTAGACGATCGCGACCAGTCCGCCGCAGCCGAGCAGTACGCCGGGTACGTCGAGGCGGGCGCCGGAGTGGCCGGGGCGGTCGTGCAGGAGCGCGAAGGCGCCGAAGACCGCTATGACCGCGATGGGGATGTTGACGTACAGGCACCAGCGCCAGTTCAGGTACTCGGTCAGCAGTCCGCCCGCGATGAACCCGATCGCCGAACCGCTGCCCGCGAGTGCGCCGTAAATCCCGAAGGCCTTTCCGCGTTCCTTGGGGTCCGTGAAGGTTGTGGTGAGGAGGGAGAGGGCGGAGGGGGCCAGTACGGCGGCGAAGACGCCCTGGAGGGCGCGGGCGCCGAAGAGCATGCCCGAGGTCGTGGCCGCGCCGCCGAGCGCGGACGCGCCCGCGAAGCCGATCAGCCCGATGATGAAGGTCCGCTTGCGGCCCACCAGGTCGGCGATCCGCCCGCCCAGCAGGAGCAGCCCGCCGAAGGCGAGCGTGTACGCGGTGATGACCCACTGCCGGTTGCCGTCGGACATGCCCAGGTCGCGCTGTGCGGAGGGGAGCGCGATGTTCACGATCGTCGCGTCGAGGACGACCATGAGCTGCGCGAGAGCGATGATCACCAGCCCCCACCAGCGGCGGGGATCGGGGCCGGCAGCTGCGCTTGATTCACCTGATTGGGTGACGCTCATCTGGTCAGAAGACCATGAATCGGTAGGTATCGCATCCTCAGTCGTATTCGCGCGTGTGTTCGATGGTGTGCCGGGTGATGTGCTCGGTGTGGTCATGGTTCCAGGACCACCTTTCCGGTTGTCTTCCGGTTTTCCAGCGCGCGGTGCGCGTGCGCCGCCGCGGCCAGCGAGAATCGCTGGACGGTCGGTACGAGCCGGCCTTCCGCCGCCTCGGCGAGTGCGCGCAGCTCCAGCGTCCGGATGGGGCTCGGGCCGCCGGCCTTCCGCATCATCACGGGCCCGAGCACCTGTTCGGACACCCCTTCGACGGCATACGGCTCGCCGCTCGACCATCCGAAGACGATGTGCTGACCCTTCGGCCCGAGCCCCATCCGGACGCTGGAGCTGCGCGCACTCGCCGAGGCGGCGGAAGGCCGG
>NZ_JBXVPZ010000807.1:0-2300 GCF_057961495.1 Streptomyces sp. P5F9
ACCCGAGGAATCCCCCGCTCCCCCGCGATCCCGCCCAGCCTCTTCGCCAGCGCCGCCAACGGCCGTACGGAAGCGAGGGAGTTGACCAGCCACGCCGTACGCGTGCGCTCCACCAGCCGGAGCCAGCGCGGCAGCCGGCCCATCGCGTAGTGGGCCGCGGGCCTGCGCCGCCCTTCGTAGTGGTGGTGCAGGAACTCCGCCTTGTACGTGGCCATGTCGACCCCGACCGGGCAGTCCGTGCGGCAGCCCTTGCAGGACAGGCACAGGTCCAGCGCGTCGCGGACCTCCGTCGACCGCCAGCCGTCGGTGACCAGTTCGCCCGCGAGCATCTCGTGGAGGAGTCGGGCACGCCCGCGTGTGGAGTGCTGCTCCTCTCCCGTCGCGCGGAACGACGGGCACATCACCGAGGGCCCGTTCGCCTCTGTCGTACGGCACTTGGCCACGCCGACGCAGCGCCGTACCGCCGCCGAGAAGTCCCCGCCGTCGGACGGGTAGCCGAACACCACGTCCACCGGCTTGCGCGGGAGCACCGCGAAGCGGAGGTTCGTGTCCAGCGGGGCGGGGCGCACCAGCATCCCGGGGTTGAGGAGGTCGTCCGGGTCCCAGACCCCCTTGACCTGCTCGAACAGGCTCACCATCTCGGAGCCGTACATCTTCGGCAGGAGTTCCGCGCGTGCCTGTCCGTCCCCGTGTTCACCGGAGAGCGAGCCACCGTGGGCGGCCACCAACTCGGCCAGCTCCTCCGAGAAGTGGCGGAAGCGGGCCACCCCCGCCTCCGTCAGCAGGTCGAAGTCGATGCGGACGTGGATGCAGCCGTCCCCGAAGTGGCCGTACGGCGTTCCCCGTAGGCCGTGCGCGACCAGCAATCCCCTGAAGTCCCGTAGATACGCGCCCAGTCGGGCCGGCGGCACCGCGCAGTCCTCCCAGCCCGGCCATGCCTCCGAGCCGTCCGGCATGCGCGTCGCCGTACCGCTCGCGTCCTCGCGGACGCGCCACAGGGCCCGCTGACTCGCCACCTCCGTCACCACCAGGGCGTCGACGACGTCGGCCGCGCGGACGACGGTCTCCGCACGCGTGCGTGCCTCCGCCTCCGTGTCACCGCCGGTCTCGACGAACAGCCAGGCGCCGCCCCGGGGGAGGTCCGCGGTCGAGCGCACGAGGTCGGCCGCCATCCCCTCCACCGTCAGCGGCCCATGGATCAGCAGGCCCGCCGCCGCCTCCGCCGCCGCGCTCTCGTCGGCGTACCCGAGTACCGCCAGCGCACGCGCGCGGGGTGCCTCGACGAGTCGTACGACCGCCTCCGTGAGGATGCCCAGTGTGCCCTCGCTGCCGCAGAAGGAGCGGGCCACGTCCGCGCCGTTCTCGGGGAGGAGGGCGTCCACGGCGTAGCCCGAGATGCGGCGGGGGAGGTCCGGGAAGCCGGTGCGCAGGCGGGCCAACTCGGCGTCCACGAGCGGCCGTAGGCCCTCCGGGGCGCCCGCCCAGTCGCGGCCGGGGTGCAGAAGATCTCCCCGCGCGGTGATCACGGACAGTTCAC
This sequence comes from Streptomyces sp. P5F9, assembly GCF_057961495.1. Taxonomy (NCBI): domain Bacteria; kingdom Bacillati; phylum Actinomycetota; class Actinomycetes; order Kitasatosporales; family Streptomycetaceae; genus Streptomyces; species Streptomyces sp. P5F9. The sequence goes on from NZ_JBXVPZ010000807.1 coordinate 1,538, forward strand.
TCACGCTGTCCGCCGTCGTGCCCCAGGCGACCGAGTGGGAGCCGCAGGAGTTGTTGCCGATCATGCCGCCGAGGGTGCAGCGGCTGTGGGTCGAAGGGTCGGGACCGAAGCGCAGCCCGTGCGGGGCGGCGGCCTGTTGGAGGCGGTCCAGGACCAGGCCGGGCTGGACGACCGCCGTGCGGGAGGCGGGGTCCAGGGACACCAGTCCGTTCATGTGGCGGGTGAAGTCCAGGACCACGCCCGTGCCCGTCGCCTGGCCGGCGATGGACGTGCCGCCGCCGCGTGCCACCACCGACACCCCGTGCGCCCGGCAGGCCGCCAGCGTCGCCGCCACGTCGTCGGCGTCACGGGGCGCGACGACGCCCAGCGGAACGCGCCGGTAGTTGGACGCGTCCATCGTCGTCAGCGCCCGGGACGTGACGTCGAAACCGACCTCGCCCCGGACCGTCCTGCGCAGCTCCGCCTGAAGATCCGCCATGCCTCCAGCATGCACCCGACCACTGACAGTGACCGTCCGGCGTCGGGCGAAACGTTCCGGGAAACTTCGCACCCGCAGGGCACCGATTCCGTAAACGCATCCAGAACCTCCCCAGTTCGATCACTAACTCTCATATAGTGACCGCCAGTTGAGCACCCGGAGTCGCTTCTCGCCCAGGAACCCGACGAGCACCCCCCGAGGACACGACCGAGGACGACTGAGGACCACGACCAAAGACGCCCGAGGACCCGACCGAGGACCCCCTTCATGACCGCCCCCATACTT
>NZ_JBXVPZ010000808.1:0-2296 GCF_057961495.1 Streptomyces sp. P5F9
GAGTGGGGGCATACCGGGGTGGTGAGTCTCGCGTCGGACTCGGTTGATCCGGACAAGGTGTACGCGGCTGTCGGTACGTACACGAACAGTTGGGATCCGACGAACGGGGCCGTGCTCAGGTCGGCCGACCGGGGCGGAAGTTGGCAGAAGACCGACCTGCCGTTCAAGCTCGGCGGGAACATGCCGGGGCGCGGTATGGGTGAGCGGCTGGCCGTCGATCCCCACAAGGACAGCGTGCTGTATCTGGGGGCGCCGAGCGGGAAGGGGTTGTGGCGGTCCACCGACTCCGGGGTCACCTGGTCGCAGGTGACGAACTTCCCCAACGTCGGGAACTACGTGCAGGATCCGACCGACACGAGCGGCTACGCCAGCGACAACCAGGGCATCGCCTGGGTCACCTTCGACGAGTCGACGGGTACGGCCGGCAGTGCGACGAAGACGATCTATGTCGGGGTCGCGGACCAGGCCAACGCCGTGTACCGGTCGACGGACGCGGGGGCCACGTGGTCGCGGGTGGCCGGGCAGCCCACCGGGTATCTGGCGCACAAGGGTGTACTGGATGCGGTCAACGGTTATCTGTACATCGCATACAGCGACAAGGGCGGGCCGTACGACGGTGGCAAGGGTCAGTTGTGGCGGTACGCGACCGCGACCGGCACCTGGACGGACATCAGCCCGGTCGCCGAAGCCGACACCTACTACGGGTTCAGCGGTCTGACCGTCGACCGGCAGCATCCCGGGACCGTCATGGCGACGGCGTACAGCTCCTGGTGGCCGGACACGCAGATCTTCCGCTCCACGGACAGCGGCGGCACCTGGACGAAGGCGTGGGACTACACGTCGTATCCCAACCGTGCGAACCGCTACACCATGGACGTGTCGTCCTCGCCCTGGCTGACCTTCGGCGCGAACCCGTCGCCGCCCGAACAGGCCCCGAAACTGGGCTGGATGACCGAGTCGCTGGAGATCGACCCGTTCGACTCGAACCGCATGATGTACGGGACGGGGGCGACGCTCTACGGCACGGAGAACCTGACGAACTGGGACAGCGGCGGCCAGTTCACCGTGAAGCCGATGGTGCAGGGGCTGGAGGAGACAGCCGTGAACGACCTCGCCGCTCCCCCGTCCGGCGGGGCCCAACTCCTCAGCGCGCTGGGCGACATCGGCGGGTTCCGGCACACGGATCCGACCAAGGTCCCCTCGATGATGTTCACTTCGCCGACCTTCACGACGACCACGAGCCTCGACTTCGCGGAGACCAACCCCAACACCGTTGTACGCGTGGGCAATGCGGACTCGGGGGCGCACATCGCGTTCTCGACGGACAACGGCGCCAACTGGTTCGCGGGGACCGACCCTTCGGGCGTGAGCGGTGGGGGCACGGTGACTGCGGCAGCTGACGGCAGTCGGTTCGTGTGGAGTCCGGCGGGTGCGGGTGTGCAGTACACGACGGGCTTCGGCTCGTCCTGGGCCGCGTCCAGTGGTATCCCGGCGGGCGCGATCGTCGAGTCGGACCGGGTGGATGCGAAAACCTTCTACGGCTTCAAGTCCGGCCATTTCTACGTCAGTTCGGACGGCGGGGCGACCTTCACCACGTCGGCGGCGACCGGACTCCCCAGCGGTGACAGCGTGCGCTTCAAGGCGCTGCCCGGCACGAAGGGGGACGTGTGGCTGGCGGGCGGGGCGAGCGACGGGGCGTACGGGCTGTGGCACTCCACGGACGGCGGCGCCACCTTCACCAAGCTCGCGAACGTCGACCAGGCCGACACCATCGGCTTCGGCAAGGCGGCGACCGGTGCCTCGTACCAGACGCTCTACACCAGCGCGAAGATCGGCGGCGTACGCGGCATCTTCCGTTCGACCGACAAGGGCGCGACCTGGACGCGGATCAACGACGATGCGCATCAATGGGGTTGGACGGGTGCGGCCATCACCGGTGACCCCAGGGTCTACGGCCGCGTGTATGTGTCGACGAACGGGCGCGGTGTCGTCTACGGCGACTCCTCCGACGCCGGCGACGGAGGCAGCGGGGGTGGCGGCGGTGGCGATCCGACGCCCACGGGCGCCTGCGCGGTGACGTACACGATCACGAACCAGTGGACGGGCGGCTTCCAGGCGGACGTTCAGCTGACGAACACCGGCTCAACCGCCTGGAGCGGCTGGGCACTTGGCTGGTCCTTCGCCGACGGGCAGCGGATCGGCCAGCTGTGGAACGCCGACTGGACCCAGTCGGGTGCGGCCGTGACGGCGAAGAACGTGAGCTGGAACGGGACGGTGGCGGCGGGGTCCTCGGTGG
>NZ_JBXVPZ010000809.1:0-2267 GCF_057961495.1 Streptomyces sp. P5F9
GCCCCTACCCGTCCCATCCTCCAGGGGCTGCCGCCCCTTCGACCCCGCCTGGGGCTGCGCCCCAGACCCCCTTCGGCCTGAACGGCCTCGTCCTCAAACGCCGGACGGGCTGGATGTAGCCGGCCTGCGCTGAAAGGGGAACGCCGGACGCGCTGGGAGCGCCGGCCGGCACCGAGAAGAATCCGTAAAAGGGCAAAGCAAAGCCGGCGCAGCTCCCCAGCTGCGCCGGCTTTTTTTGCCGTCCGCCGCACCCCCGTCCCCACGGGGTTTCATGGGTTGATGTCCCCGCCCGGACCGCTCTTCCGGGCCTGGGGTCGCCGCTCAGCGCCCCAGCATCACTCCCACGGACGACGCCTGTGTGGCCACGGTCTCCCAGCCGTCGAAGACGACGAGGAGCAGGACCGCCAGGGGAAGTGCCATCAAGGTCGCCACCAGTGGGTGGCGACGGCCCGTGCGGCGGGTGTGGAACGCCGCGTTGTACGCCTTGCGTCCCTCTTCGCGGATCAATGCCCGCGGTGCCGTGTGGGCCATGGTCCCTCTCCTGACCGTGCTCCGTTGACCGAACTCAGTTGTCGTTGGCAGCGGCGGGTGTCTGACCTCGGGGGACGAGTGCTGCACCCGCCGCTTGACCTCAAATCTAGGCGTGCGGCGGGTGCGGGTCGTCATGCCCTCGTACCGATTGGCGGGCCTCCCGGAGGATGAGCAATGACCTGCGAACTACTCCCCTGGGTGGAGACCGGGTCCTACGTCTCGGGGTCTTCCCGGAGGGGTAGTCCGGTGTGCCCCGCTTTCTCTGAGCTGTCCTCGCGCGGGACCGGCTGCTCGACCAGGGCGAGAACCCTGGTCGCCATGAAGCGGGCGGTACGGACGACGGAGCCACTGCGGGTGACTTCGCTCACTTCTACGACACCTCGTCGTACCGCCGTCTCCACCCGACGGCCCGCCCTGCTCGCCACCACCTCGTAGGTACGTGTTGTGTCGCCGGCGTCCACCACTATCTCGACGCGATCACCCTTCACGCGCTCAATCCCCCTTCTGTGATGGTTGGTTGGGGTCCGAGGTGATGTGAAGTCCTGCTGCTCGCAACGCCTCTGACCACCCTTCGAGTTTCCCACCCGGCACTGACAATCCGTCGGTCCGAGAGGGCGCGGCCTTTGCGCGCGGGCGCCCGTGGAAACGTAAGCTGTCGCTCGTCACACGGACCGGGCAGCGGGGATGAACATGGCGATGATGCGCCTGAGGCGCGAGGACCCGCGCGTCGTCGGCTCGTTCAGGCTTCACAGACGGCTCGGCGCGGGCGGAATGGGTGTCGTCTATCTGGGCTCCGACCGCAAGGGTCAGCGGGTCGCGCTGAAGGTCATCCGGCCGGATCTGGCGGAGGACCAGGAGTTCCGTTCGCGGTTCGCGCGCGAGGTCTCGGCCGCTCGGCGGATTCGCGGGGGATGTACTGCCCGGCTGGTCGCTGCGGATCTCGACGCCGATCGGCCGTGGTTCGCCACGCAGTACGTGCCCGGGCCGTCGTTGCATGACAAGGTCGCCGACGAAGGTGCGCTGGGAGCGGCCGAGGTCGCCGCCATCGGGGCCGCTCTGTCCGAGGGGCTCGTCGCGGTGCATGAAGCCGGGGTCGTCCACCGGGATCTCAAGCCGTCGAACATCCTCCTCTCCCCCAAGGGTCCGCGGATCATCGACTTCGGTATCGCCTGGGCGACCGGGGCGTCGACGCTCACGCATGTCGGTACGGCGGTGGGTTCGCCCGGGTTCCTCGCGCCCGAGCAGGTGCGGGGGGCGGCCGTCACTCCGGCCACCGATGTCTTCTCGCTCGGGGCCACGCTCGCGTACGCCTCGACCTCCGACTCGCCCTTCGGGCACGGTAGTTCCGAGGTCATGCTGTACCGCGTGGTGCACGAGGAGGCGCAGCTGCACGGGGTGCCGGACGCGCTCGCTCCGCTCGTCCGCGCGTGCCTCGCGAAGGATCCCGAGGAGCGGCCCAGCACGCTCCAACTGTCCTTGCGGCTCAAGGAGATCGCCGCGCGTGAGGCTCAGGGGATGGCCGATGTGCGGCCGCCCGGGCCGCGTGCCGCGGAGGCGGATCGGCCTACCGGGCGGCTCACCGACAGCTATCCGGAGCAGCAGCGCACCCAGAGTCAGCGGCGGCCACAGAATCCTCAGGGTCCTCAGGGGACGCCGGCACCTCGTGGTGCCGCTTCGCCCTCCCGGGGTGGCGGTAGTCCGTCGCGTGGGGGCTGTCTCTTATACACATCTCCGAG
>NZ_JBXVPZ010000810.1:0-2257 GCF_057961495.1 Streptomyces sp. P5F9
GAGCAAAGGCCGGGCGGGGGCGCAGTATTCGGGCCTCGCTCATCACGCTCGCGGTGGTACCGGCGACGGCGATGGTGCTGCTGTGGGTCAGCGGTTCGGTCGCGTTGTTCGACCAGTGGCACAAGGCCGACCAAGAGGGGCAGCCGGCGAAAACCACATACGCCCTGGTGCCCGCGATCGGCGAGTTCCAGAAGGAACGGCAGCTGACGGCCGGGGTGTTGTCCTCGCACGGCAGCCGTACCGCCCTGGAGGCGCAGCGGCGCCGGACCGAGGCCGTCCTCGCCGGGTTCCGAAAGGCGGACTCCGCGTCCGCCGGTGACGGATCGGCACAGTACCGGGCACAGTTGGCGACCGTACGCAAGCGGCTCTCCGACCTGACCGCCGAGCGGGTCGCGGTGGACGGCGGGAAGGGTGGCCGGCAGCACGCCTACACCGTCTACTCCAACACCGTGGCGTCCGTGCTGAACCTCTTCGGGACGCTGAGCACGGACAGCGGCGACGCGGCCACCGCGGCCGACGCCGGCCATGCACTGGCGTTCCTGCGCGGGGCGGAGGCGCTGTCGCAGGAGGAGGCGATCCTCGACGGGGTCGCTGCCTCCGGGCGGTTGAGCGTCCAGGAGCGGGCGGCCCTGGACTCGGCCGCCGCCGTTCGGGGATCCGTGCTGACCAATGAGGTCGAGCCGTATCTGCCCACGGACCTGGGGGCGGCCCTGGGGAAGGTCGTGGACGGGCGGGACTGGGACGCCATGACGGCCTTCGAGTCGGCCGTCGGTACAGCGACCGCGGCGCACGACGGCACGATCGACGTGCCGCGCCCCACGGACGCCCAGGTCGCAGCCCCGGGGCAGGTCTCCGCCGCGGTGCAGGCCGTGGAGGGCCAGTACCTGGCCGAGGTCACCAAGGACGCCGCGCACCGGACCCACATGGTGCTCGTCAAGGCGCTGCTCGGCAGCGCCCTCGCGTTCGTCGCCGTGCTCGCCGTGGGCCTGCTGTCCTGGCGCATCACCCGGTCCCTCATCGGCCGGATGTCGGGCCTGCGTGCGGCGACACTCGAACTGGCCGAGGAACGGCTGCCCGAACTCATCACCCGGCTGCGCACCCAGGGCAAACGCGCCGAACTCGACGACCTGCCCGAACTCGACTACGGCACCGACGAGTTGGGCAAGGTCGCGGAGGCCTTCAACAGTGCCCAGCGGACCGCGGTGAGCGTCGCGCTGGAGCAGGCCGCGCTGCGCGAAGGGGCGCGGCTCGTCTTCCACAACATGTCGCGCCGCATCCAGCTCCTCGTGCACCGTCAGCTCACGGTGATCGACTCCATGGAACGCAAGGAGCAGGACCCCCAACTCCTCTCCGATCTCTACCGCGTCGACCACCTCGCCACCCGGATGCGCCGCAACGCGGAGAGCCTGACCGTGCTGTCCGGCGCGTCCCCCCGGCGCCGTTGGAAGCAGGCGGTACCGCTCGCGGATCTGCTGCGCAGCGCGGTGTCCGAGATCGAGGGGTACACCCGGGTCGTCGTCGAACCCCTCCCGCCCATCGCGGTGTTGGGCCCGGCGGTCGGCGACACGATCCACCTCATGGCCGAACTCATCGAGAACGGCGTGACGTTCTCGCCCCCGCACACCGAAGTGCGGGTACGGGCACTGCCGGTGGCGCAGGGCTACGCCGTCGAGGTGGAGGACCGGGGGCTCGGTCTGACGCCGGACGAGTACGCGGCGGCGAACGAACTCCTGCACCACCCCAAGGACTTCAGCTTCACCACCCTCGGCGAGGACCCCCGCCTAGGCCTCTTCACCGTCGGCCACCTCGCCCACCGCCACGGCATCACCGCCAGCCTCCAGGCCTCGTCCTACGGCGGCTCCCTGGCCGTCGTCGTCATCCCGCACACCCTCACGGAGTCGGCGGCGGACGCGGTACCGCCGACGCTGGACGCGCGGGCGGAGCGGCATCTGGCTTCGGTCGCGGGGGCGTTGTCGGAGCCGGGGATGAGTTCGGGGCCGGGTTCGTCGACCGGTTCGGCGACGGGCTCAGGGACGGGTTCGGGCAGCGGCTCGGGCACGGGCATGGGCCCAGGTATGGGCGTGGGCTCGGCCGGCGGTACGCCCACCGGGCCGGTCACCGGTTCGGGGCGCGGCGGGGTGACGGCCGGCGGTATGCCGATGCGCACCCGTACGCGAACCGCACCCCATGCCCAGCCCGCGTCCGGTCCGGCGGCACCGGGTGCGGAGCCCGCAGCCGCCGCTTCGCCCCGCGGGGC
>NZ_JBXVPZ010000811.1:0-2248 GCF_057961495.1 Streptomyces sp. P5F9
GTGTGGGGGTTCTGGCGGTGGCGGGGGTTGTGACGATCACTGTGCTGGGGTCGCGGTCGGCGCGGACTCAGCGGAGGCCGGCACCGATCAGTCCGTCCTGCGCTTGAGGACGACGCCCATACCCATACCGGGCGCCCTGAAATCGCCGTGACCTGCACGTTCATCCACTTCCCGCGCCATTGTCAGTGGGCTGCGCTACGTTGCGGGGTAAGGGAAGAACGGCCACAGGGGTGGGTGGGCGAGACCATGAGTGACAGCGTTGCTACGACGACGGACCTCGACGTCAGGCTGGAGAAGCACCGCGTCGAGCTGACCGGTTACTGCTACCGCATGCTCGGCTCCTCCTTCGAGGCCGAGGACGCCGTACAGGACACGATGGTCCGCGCGTGGCGGAACTACGAGAAGTTCGAGGGCCGGTCCAGTCTCCGTTCGTGGCTGTACCGGATCGCCACGAACGTCTGCCTGGACATGCTGTCCGCCGGCAACAAGCGGGCGCGGCCCGTCGATCTCAGCGACTCCACCCCCCTCGCCCAGGCCGCGCTGTCGCCCCGCGCGGACAACACATGGCTGGAGCCGATGCCGGACGCGCGCGTGCTGCCGACCGTCGCAGACCCCGCGGAGGCGGCCGTGGCCAAGGAATCCGTACGGCTCGCGTTCATGGCCGCCCTCCAGCAACTCCCGCCCAAACAACGGGCGGTGCTGATCCTGCGCGAGGTGCTGGCCTGGCGGGCGAACGAGGTGGCCGAGCTGCTCGGCACCTCGGTCGCGTCGGTCAACAGCGCGTTGCAGCGGGCCCGGGCGACCCTCGCCGAGCGGGACGACAAGGCGGCCGACGCCGCCGTCTCCGACCCGCTCGACGAGGAGCAGCGCAAGCTTCTTGAGCGGTATGTCGCGGCCTTCGAGGGCTACGACATGGCCGCGCTCACCGCGCTGCTGCACGAGGACGCCATCATGACGATGCCGCCGTTCGACCTGTGGCTGACCGGCCACGACGACATCACGGGCTTCATGACGACGATCGGTTCCGCCTGCGAGGGCTCACGCCTGATCCCGGTGCAGGTGAACGGTCTGCCGGGCTTCGCCCAGTACAAGCCGGACCCCGAGGCGGGTGGGTACGCGCCCTGGGCGGTCCAGATCCTGGAGATCTCAGACGGCGGGCTCACCGGGTTCCACTTCTTCCTGGACACCAAGCGCTGGTTCCCGCTGTTCGACCTGCCCCTCCATCTCGAAGCGGAGTCCGACGAGGTCGAGGAGGGCGCGTAGTCCGGGGCCGGGGTCACGGAGCCTGATCCGCCCACCGGCCCGGCGGGCGGTCAGCGCGAGGCGGGCCAGGAGATCGACGGTACCGAGCCCTGGCGGCCCTGGTCCCACGATCTCGACCAGGACCACGCCGGCACCGGCCGTCGCCTCCAGCAGTGCCCGTACCTCGGCGCACAGCCCCGCCACCTCGTCACGGGTGACGGGGCGGGCCGGCACGAGTACAGCGGGTGTCTTGGCGTCCACGATCGGTAGACCGGGTGGGCGGTCGTAACTCATCGGGGGCGACCGCCTAGGTTTGCTGTATGCCCCACGGATCAGCCCCGCCCTGGATACCCGACGCCCTGCCGCGCGCCGACGTCGCCGCCGAGGGGGTGCCGTGCAGGGGGTTCTGACCGGGTTCGCGGTCATCGGTGTGGTCATCGCGGTCGGCTATCTGATCGGCCTGCGCGGTTCCCTCGGCGAACACGGGCGGGACGTCCTGACCAAGCTGGCCTTCAACGTCGCGTCCCCGGCGCTGCTGTTCACGACCCTCGCGCGGGCCGACCTGTCGGTGATCTTCTCCAGCGGGCTGCTCGTGACCATGCTGAGCACGGCGGCGGTGGCGGGGCTGTTCGTGGCGGTCGGCGTCGTACGGGGCTGGGGTGTCGGCCGTACGACGATCGGGGCGCTCTCTTCGAGTTACGTCAACTCCGGCAACCTCGGTATCCCGATCTCGGTGTACGTCCTGGGCAATGCCTCGCTCGTGGCGCCGGTGATGTTGTTCCAGCTCGTGGTGGTGAGCCCGCTCGCGTTGACGATCCTCGACCTGTCGGGGGCGGGTGAGAAGGGGCCGTTGTGGCTACGGCTGCTCACGCCGCTGCGGAATCCGATCGCGGTGGGGTCGCTTGCGGGGGTCGCGGTTGCGGGGATCGGGGTTCATGTCCCGGGCCCGGTGATGGATCCGCTCACCCTGATCGGCAACATGGCTGTGCCGGCGGTGCTGATCGGG
>NZ_JBXVPZ010000812.1:0-2237 GCF_057961495.1 Streptomyces sp. P5F9
CCCGGAGAGCCAGCAGCAACCGTCCCCCCGGCGCGACCACGATCCCCACGTCCCCGTCGACGAGGGCTACGGTCGCGAACCGCGTCCGGTGCCGCAGCAGTACCGTCCCCTCCGCGACCGCCCGCGCGCCGCGCAGTTCGGCGGCCACGCCGGGCGGCAGCACGGCGGGGTCGGCGTACCGGACGACATCGGGGGCGAGTACGTCGAGGAGCGCGCCGAGGTCACCGCCCCGCGCGGCGGACAGGAACGCCTCGACGACCTCCCGGTGCCGGTCGATTTCGGCGCCCGGCACCACCGGCGTGCCCCGCACCTTGTGCCGGGCCCGGCTGGCGAGCTTCTTCGCTGCGGGCAGGGAGCGGTCCAGGACCGCGGCGACGCTGTCGAACGGCACCGCGAACAGGTCGTGCAGCACGAACGCGACCCGCTCCGCCGGACCCAGCGTGTCCAGCACCACCAGGAGCGCGAGCCCCACCGAGTCGGCGAGCACGGCCTCGTCCTCCGGCAGGCCGTCGGCGCTCGGCTCCGGCAGGTCGTCGCCGTAGGGATCCTCCCGTCGGGACGCGCGCGAGCGGAGCATGTCCAGGCAGACGCGGGAGACGACCGTCGTCAGCCAGGCGGTGAGGTTGTCGATGCCGTCGTCGCCCGTACGGCTGAGCCGTAGCCAGGCCTCCTGGACCGCGTCGTCCGCCTCGCCGAGCGAACCCAGCATCCGGTACGCGACCGCCCGCAGCTGCCCGCGCCGCTCCTCGAACCGCTCCGCCAACTCGTCGTGCCCCCGCATGGGTCACCTTTCCTCGCCGTGCTCCGTCACCTGTCCGACGAACCCGAACCGACCGAGGTGACCAGACCATGCTGCTGCACATCGACTCCAGCGCCGACACGACCGCCGACTCCGTGACCAGGCAACTCACCGAGACCTTCGCGCGGACCTGGCACACCGAGCACGGCAGCACGGCGGACCGCCGTCACCGCGACCTGTCCGCCGCACCGGTGCCGCCGATCACCCCCGCCTACACCACCCTCGGCCGCCGCGTGGAACGCGAGGGATTCGCCCCGCCCGCCAAGGTCCCCGCACTGATCGAGAGCGCCGCCGAGCGGCACGAGTGGGAGCTGACCCTGCCGCTGATCACCGAACTGCTGGGCGCCGACACGCTGTTGCTGGGTGTCCCGATGTACAACTTCTCGGTGCCCGCGCCCCTCAAGGCATGGATCGACCGCGTCACCTTCCCCGGCGCGCTCACCGACCCGGACACCGGCGAGAGCCTCCTGCGGCACACCCGCGTGGTCGTGGTCATGGCACGCGGCGGCGGATACGGCCCCGGCACCCCGCGCGAACACTTCGACTTCCAAACGCCTTACCTGAAGGCCTACTTCGGCAACCTGGGCGTACCGCCGGAGAACCTCCACCTCGTCGCCGCCGAACTGACCCGGGTCGACGTCCTGCCCCAACTGGCCGGCCTGGAGGACCTGGCGGCAGCTTCCCTCGCCCGAGCCCGTTCCGCGCTCACGGAACTCGCCGCCGCCTGACCTCAGTTGGCGCTCGACAACGCCAGGGCCGCCTCCCGCGCCTCCGCCGCAGGCTCCGCGCTCCCGGTGATACCCGCCGTGACCATGGCCCCCTCGGCCAGCAGGAACACCTGCCCGGCGAGGGCGTCGGGCAGTCCCGCGTCCGCCACGAGACCGGCGAGATACTCGCGGAACGCCCGCTTGTGCGCCCGCACTTGGGCCACCACGCGCTCCGAGGTCGCGCCCAGTTCGCCGTACGAGTTGATCCACGCGCACCCGCGGAAACCGGCCTCGCCGAACCACTCCTCCAGCCAGTCGAAGACGGCCGGAATCCGCTCCCGCGGATCATCGTGCCGCGCGACGTGCTCGGCGAGGCGTCCGCGCCAGCGCAGGTCACGCCGTTCGAGGTACGCCTCCACCAACTCCTCCTTGGCGGGGAAGAGTTGATAGAGCCGCTTGAGGGAGAGCCCGGAGGCGGAGCGGACGGCGTCCATGCCGACGGCCTGAACTCCCCGCCCGTAGAACAGCTTCTCGGCGGCGTCCAACGCCTGCTCCCGGGCGACTGCGCTGTCCATGGAACGACCCCAGTCCTCGACTGCTCCTTGACGTGAGAACGAGCGTTCTCTACGTTAGCAGTCGCCCTGGAGAACGTACGTTCTCCGCCCTCTTCCGACCTCTTCCGCCCTCTGGAGACGACCATGGCCGACCGCCCTCCCCTCCCGCCCTTCACT
>NZ_JBXVPZ010000813.1:0-2233 GCF_057961495.1 Streptomyces sp. P5F9
GACCCGCCCCACCCTCAGGAGACTGATCTGTCCACCCGTGCGATCATCGCCCGCCCCACCGCCGACGGGTACGCCGGCATGTACGTCCACTTCGACGGCTACCCCGACAGCAAACTCCCGCTGCTCCTGGCCGCCTACCAGCACCGGTTCGCCGGTGACCTGGAGGCGATGGCCCGGCACCTGATCGACGAGGTCCACCACGGCTGGGACGAGCTGGGCACAGACCTCCTCGACGGCACCCCCGCCGCCCTGCGCCGCTCCCTGACCGGAGGCCAGGAGTACTCCAGCCGCCAACTCACCAACGTGTACAGCGCCGACGGCACCCCGGCCGAACGCGAACTGATCACACAGGACGGCACCGACGACCTGGAGTGGGCCTACGTCCTGCACGAGCACGGCATCGAAGTGATCGCCCTGCGGGCGTACGACCGTGGCCCCGTCGTCGCCTGGGACACCGACCCGCGCGGCGTCATCGGTGCCGATCCGGGCGCCTGGCATCCGGATTCCCGGGCCCCGATCGTCCCGCCGCGCTTCATGCCCCACTTGTCCACCACCGTGCCCGTCACCGGGCCGACGTCAGCGCCCCAAAGGGTCGCCCGCCGATAGCCCCCGGCCACTCTGCACCGATCCGCCGCCTGCCCGGAGAACCCTCTGACACCGCGCCCCCGCCCGAAGATCACCGTGGTCATCGCCACCCAACTCCGCCCGGAACGGCTGGCGTTCCTCGTGTCCCTGCATGCCAGCCTGTGCCGGCAGAGTGTCCCGTGGGAGGCCGTCGTCGCCCTCGACGGCGCCGACCCCGCCCGGCTTCCCGCCGCCCTCGCCGCCGACCCCCGAGTCCGCGTCCTCGCCCTTCCGCGCCCGGTCGGCGCGGCCTGCGCCCGAAATCTGGCGCTCAACGAGGTGCGCACCGAGTACGTCAACTGGGCCGACGACGATGACGAGTTCACCGACCACGCCATGGCGCTGCGCCTGCGCGTCCTGGAGGAGACCGGGGTCGGCTGGTGCGCCGGATACAGCCAGGACCTTTACGCCGAGGGCGCCACCGCCCTGTGGCGGTGCCCGACGCCGCCGGGCCGGCACGAGGCCGGGGACGTGTGGGCGTACTGGAAGGACCCGGCCGACACCATCCCGCTCGGCCCCACCACCCTCCTGGCCCGGACCGGCCTGGTGCGCGCGGCCCCGATGGGCGGGCTGGTCCAGGGCGAGGACTACTGCGCCCTCGCGATCACATGCCTCGCCCCTGGAATCCTGCTGCCCGTTCCGGTCTACCGGTACCGCAAGCACGCCGGGCAGATGACCGCACAGGTCTCGTACGACGAGTTGGAGGCGAAGGCCCGGGTCTTCGCCCACCGGTTCGGCGCCAGCCTGCGCGCCGCGTCGCTTTCCCTTCGCGATGCCGACTCCGCCACCACGTAGTTGGGCACCCGCCTTCGTCGCGCCCCGCTCCCCCATCCATCCCATCGGAAAAGCCCATGCCCAACGACCCCGCCAAGGACAGGCCCCGGGAGAAGCTCCTCATCTCTCCCCGCTATCTTGCCGCCAGTCTCCCCAGCGACCACCACCTGCTCCTGGACGTCTTCGCCGAGGACTCCGCATGGAGCGTGCACACCGACGACTCGTCGTTGACCGTCACGAGCCCGTGCCGGCGCATCACGATCCGCCATGACCAGACAGCCGTGGGGCGAGACGCGCATCTGGTGATCTCGGCCCGCACCAACGCACAAGCGCCGGAGCGCTGGCGGACGAACATCAACGGCAATGTGCCGATCGAGTTCCTCTCCACGCTCATCGGCACCCTGGCAGCTGAACTGGCCGCCGACCCGGATCACGTCGTCTACGGCATCGGCGCCGAGCCGAGCTTGCTTGAGCTGTACGTCGACATCGACTCCTGGAGCTACTTCGACGACTTCGGGCTCTCCGGATTCATCTCGCACGACGGGCACGCCGCCGTGGTCGGCCGACCTCCGGACTCACCCGCGCCGCCCATCCACGGAGACGCATCCATCACCTGGCACCTGGCCGCCTCCCCGGACAGCCTCGGTCACCTGTGGGACATCTCGTTCACGGAGAAGACGCCGGCCTTCCTCATGCACGCGGTCGTCGCCGACACCCTGGACCCTCGGCCCACTCTGCGCTCCACAGCCCTCCCGTTCCCCAAAGCCGTCGTCCCCCTGGTGACCATCGAACGCGTCCCGTCCCCGGCCCGTCACCCCTCGGCGCAGCCTTCGCA
>NZ_JBXVPZ010000814.1:0-2222 GCF_057961495.1 Streptomyces sp. P5F9
ATCACTGGGGGCTGCCGCCCCCAGACCCCCGCTTCGGCCTGGACGGCCTCGTCCTCAAACGCCGGACGGGCTGGATGTAGCTGACCTGGGTTGATAAGCGATTTGCTTCTGTCCGGCCGTCTGACGTAGCGTTGCACTCACAACGGCGCGGGGTGGAGCAGCTCGGTAGCTCGCTGGGCTCATAACCCAGAGGTCGCAGGTTCAAATCCTGTCCCCGCTACTGAAGGCCGAGGGCCGGAATCCGAAAGGGTTCCGGCCCTCGGTGTTTCTACGGTTGGTGGCCCACCGCCTCTTCGTACAGCGAGCGGTCCACCGTCCTGGATTCCGGCAGTGCCGCACCCTTGGAGACGCCCGCCGCCTTGTACGCGGCCTGAAGGCGGGTCGTCGTCCCCCCGCGGATCTCCCAGTCCATCGTGAGCGACGGGGTCGACTTGAGGACCGCCTCGTCGGTCTTCAGGAGTTTGGCGAGGTAGGCGACGAAGGACGGGTCCGCCTTGTAGTCGCCGGCGAAGTACGTGTTCACCGTGCGGATGTAGGCGCGGAGGAGGGCCACGCCGGCGTTCACGTCGTCGTTCAGGAGGCTGGGGCCGTAGAGCATGCCGCCCAGGGGCTCGCCCAGTGGCTGGCCGCCCAGGAAGGCGTACTGGGGGTTGTCGTCGACCTTGCGCCAGACCGGGTCCAGGAGCCAGGCCGAGTCGGTGCCGCCGTTCTGGAGGGCGGTGAGGACGTCGGCCGAGCCGAGTTGCTGGTACTGGATCTTGTCGAGGCCGCCGCCGTGGGTCGCCAGGGCCTTCTCCATGGGGTACGCGATCACCGAGCCCTTGCCGATCATCGTGCCCATCCTGCGGCCCGCCATCCTGATGTCCGCCGCCGCCTCGCCCTTCTTCAGCTTCACCCAGAGGCCGCTCTTCGACTTCGGGTCGGGGGAGAAGTTGCCGGCGACCCACTTGATGTCGAAGCCGCCCTTGACGCCGTTCATGACGGCCGCCTCCGGGGCCGCCCACATCGCGTCGATGTCTCCCTTGGCCAGGAGCGGCAGTGCGTCGGGAGTCGGGAGGACCTTGAGCGTCACGTCCAGGCCTTCCTTCTTGAACTCGCCCTTGTCGACGGCGACTTCGAGCGGGGCCACGTACTCCGCGCTCAGCGTTCCCGTCGCGATCGTCAACTTCCGTGTTTTGGCGAGAGGTTGAGGGGAGGGGGCGAGGGGCTCGCAGCGGGCCGGTATGCGGGTGGGGGAGAGGCCCGCCGGATCTGTCCAGGAGGACTTGCCGCAGCCGTCCACCGGGGTGACCGTGCGGTGGCCCGGGGCGGTTGCGCCCGAAGTCCCGCTGTCCCCCGCGTACTTGGACGAGCAGCCCGCCGACGCCAGCAGGGCCGCGACGACAACCGCCGTACCGTAAGCGCGTCTTCTCATGACTGCCCCCGTCCTCGGTCCCGCGGTGCCCACGGTGTGAGCAACCTGCCTGCCACACGCACCAGTTCGGAGAAGACGACCCCCAGGACCGCCACGCACACGATGCCCACGAACATCACGTCGTTCTCGAACAGCGCGCGGGAGTCGAAGATCAGGTGGCCCAGGCCGTTCGTCGCCGCGATCTGTTCCGAGGCGACGATCACCAGGACCGCCACGCCCGCCGCTATGCGCGCGCCCACCAGGACCGCGGGGAGGGAGGCCGGGAGGAGGACGTGGCGGAACATCTGCCATGGAGTGGCGCCGAAGACCTGGCCCGCGTCGCGGTGGCCGGAGGGGATCGCCACCACCGCCGACATCGTCGAGATCCAGACGAAGAAGAAGACCGTCGTTGCGACAAGCGCTATTTGTGGGCCTTCGCCCAGCCCGAACATGTTCAGGAAGATGGGGAGCAGGGCCAGTTTCGGTACGACGTACAGGGCGTCCAGCAGTGGTTCCAGTGCGGCCCGGACCAGGGGCAGGGAGCCCATCAGCAGGCCCAGGGCGTAGCCGGCCGCCGTGCCCAGCGCGTAGCCGCCCAGGACGCGTCTGGTGGTGGCCCAGACATCCGGCCACAGGTCGCCCGCGGCGGCTCGGGTCCAGCCGTCGGAGAGGATCGTGGAGGGGGACGGGTAGACGCGGGGGTCTATCCAGCCCTGGGTGGCGGCCAGTTGCCACCAGAGGATCAGGGCGAGGGGGACCGCCACGGCGAGGGTGAGTTCCAGGGCGCGTCGGCGGCGGTGGGTGCGCAGGGGGTTGAGCTCTTGGGGGC
>NZ_JBXVPZ010000815.1:0-2211 GCF_057961495.1 Streptomyces sp. P5F9
GCGCTGGCGGAGTCGGCGACGATCGGGGCGCTGTTCGGGACGCCGGTCGCGGCGGCACTGCTCATCTCGGAGGCGCTGGCCGGGCGGCAGACCAAGGGAGCCCTGTGGGACAACGTGTTCGCGCCGCTCGCCGCGGCCGGGGCGGGCGCCATGACGACCACCCTGGTGGCCCATCCGACCTTCGACCTGCATCTGCCCGCGTTCGGCAGACCCGGCTGGGGCGATCTGCTGGCCGTCCTGGTGCTGGCACCCCTGGCGGCGGCGCTCGGCATGGTGGCCGTCTACCTCTTCCCGTACGCCCACGGCGCCTTCTCCCGCCTCAGACACCCCATGCTGGCGCTGCCGGCCGGAGGACTGGTCCTGGGCCTCCTGGCGGCCGTGGGCGGCCATCTGACGCTCTTCAAGGGACTGGACGAGGTCGGGGAGCTCGCGGCAGACCCCGAGGGCTGGTCGGCGGGCCAGTTCGCGACGATGACCGTCGTGAAACTGGCGGCACTGCTGGTCGCCGCGTCCTGCGGCTTCCGGGGCGGCCGGATCTTCCCTTCCGTCTTCATCGGCGTCGCGTTCGGCCTCTTCGCCCACGCGGTCGTGCCCGCCGTGGACCCGGCACTCGCGGTCGCCGCGGGCGTCCTGGGCATGCTCCTGGCGATCACCCGACAAGGCTGGGTGAGCCTCTTCACGGCCGCGGTCCTGGTGGCCTCCCCGGCGATCCTCGCCCTTCTCTGCATCGCCTCGCTGCCGGCCTGGCTGCTGGTGACCGGGAGACCGCAGATGCAGTTGCGCGCGGACGGAACTCCGGTTCGCTAGTACCCGTTGGTTCTTTTGATCCTTATCGGAGGCACGCCCATGCCGTTGCACAAAGGTCCCGAGAAGCCCGACGAGCGCCCGATGTCGGTGAACCCCTTCTTCGGGGAGGCCAATCCGGTCGGCGGCATGACCGAGGCGCCGCCCAAACACCGGCTGCCGGACGGGCCGTTGGCGCCGATGACGGCGGCCCAGCTCGTGCACGACGAGCTGATGCTGGACGGCAACTCCCGCCTGAACCTGGCGACTTTCGTCACCACCTGGATGGAGCCGGAAGCCGGCGTCCTGATGGCGGAGTGCCGGGACAAGAACATGATCGACAAGGACGAGTACCCCCGCACAGCGGAGCTGGAGAAGCGCTGCGTGGCCATGCTCGCCGACTTGTGGAACGCACCGGACCCGTCAACCGCCGTCGGCTGTTCGACAACCGGCTCCAGCGAGGCCTGCATGCTCGCCGGAATGGCCCTCAAGCGCCGCTGGACTCAGCGCAACAAGGACCGCTACCCGGCCGCCCGCCCGAACCTGGTGATGGGGGTCAACGTCCAGGTCTGCTGGGAGAAGTTCTGCAACTTCTGGGAGGTCGAAGCGCGCCAAGTCCCCATGGATGGCGACCGTTTCCACCTCGACCCCCAGGCCGCCGCCGAACTCTGCGACGAGAACACGATCGGCGTGGTCGGCATCCTCGGCTCCACCTTCGACGGTTCCTACGAGCCGATCGCCGACCTGTGCGCCGCCCTCGACGTGCTCCAGGAGCGCACGGGCCTCGACATCCCGGTCCACGTGGACGGCGCGTCCGGCGCCATGGTCGCGCCCTTCCTGGACCCGGACCTGATCTGGGACTTCCGCCTCCCCCGCGTGGCCTCGATCAACACCTCGGGACACAAGTACGGCCTGGTCTACCCCGGCGTCGGCTGGGCCCTGTGGCGCGACAAGGATGCCCTCCCCGAGGAACTCGTCTTCCGCGTCAACTACTTGGGCGGCGACATGCCCACCTTCGCCCTCAACTTCTCCCGCCCCGGCGCCCAAGTAGTAGCCCAGTACTACACATTCCTGCGCCTGGGCCACGAGGGCTACCGCGCGGTCCAACAGTCCACCCGAGACGTGGCCCGAGGCCTCGCAGACCGCATCGAGGCCCTGGGCGACTTCAAACTCCTCACCCGGGGCGACGAGTTGCCGGTCTTCGCCTTCACCACAGCCCCGGACGTCACGACGTACGACGTGTTCGACATCTCCCGCCGCCTACGAGAACACGGCTGGCTGGTCCCGGCGTACACCTTCCCGGCCAACCGCGAGGACCTCTCGGTCCTACGGGTCGTATGCCGCAACGGCTTCTCGGCAGACCTGGCCGAACTGTTCCTCGACGACCTGACCCGCCTCCTCCCCGAACTACGCCGCCAGCCCCACCCC
>NZ_JBXVPZ010000816.1:0-2174 GCF_057961495.1 Streptomyces sp. P5F9
CCCACCTCCCCGCCGACCGCCTGATCATCAGCGGCGCGGCGGGCATCCCCACCTCCTTCTTCGAGGAGCGCCTGGCCGCAGGCACCCCCGTGGTCCGTGTCATGACGAACACCCCCGCCCTCGTCGACGAGGCCATGTCCGTCATCTCCGCCGGCAGCCACGCCACCGAGGCCCATCTCGCGCACGCCGACGAGATCTTCGGCGCCGTGGGCAAGACGCTCCGCGTCCCCGAGTCCCAGCAGGACGCCTGCACCGCCCTCTCCGGCTCCGGCCCGGCGTACTTCTTCTACCTGGTCGAAGCCATGACGGACGCGGGCATCCTGCTCGGCCTGCCGCGCGACAAGGCCCACGACCTCATCGTCCAGTCCGCGATCGGCGCCGCCGTCATGCTCCGCGACAGCGGCGAGCACCCGGTGAAGCTCCGCGAGAACGTCACCTCGCCCGCCGGCACAACGATCAACGCCATCCGCGAACTGGAGAACCACGGCGTACGCGCCGCACTTATCGCCGCCCTGGAGGCCGCCCGCGACCGCAGCCGCGAACTGGCCTCCGGAAACAGCTGACCGGCTAACCGCTCACGCGACTACGCAGGCAGAAGCCCGATGGCCCGATACGCGCTGTCGACCATCGGCTTCGCCATCTCTCTCGCCTTCTCCGCCCCATCCCGCAACACCCCTTCCACATAACCGGGATCCGCGCACAACTCCTTGTGCCTCTCCTGCACGGGCCTGAGCAGCTCGACCACGGCCTCCGCCGTGTCCTTCTTCAAAGTGCCGTACGACTCATATACACCGCTCAGGTCCTCGGGGTTCCCACCACCGCAAGCGGCCAGGATCTCCAGCAGATTGGCCACCCCCGGCCGCGCCTCCCGGTCGTAGACGACCTCCGCGCCACTGTCGGTCACAGCCCGCATGACCTTCTTCCGTACGGCCTCCGGCTCGTCCAGCAGATAGACGATGCCCGGCCCGGAGTCGTCCGACTTCCCCATCTTCGAAGTCGGCTCCTGCAGGTTCATCACCCGCGCCGCCACCCCCGGCCGAGTCGCCCGAGGGACGACAAACGTGTGCCCGTACCGCTGGTTGAACCGCACCGCCAGATCCCGGGTCAGCTCCACATGCTGCGTCTGGTCGTCCCCGACCGGCACCTCGTCCGTCCCGTACGCCAGGATGTCCGCCGCCATCAGCACGGGATACGTCAGCAACGACAGCCGCACACTTCCGCCCCGCTCCCGCTCACGCGCGGCCTTCTCCTTGTACTGGACCATCCGCCGCATCTCACCGTCGGTGGCCACGCACTCCATGACGTACGACAGCCGCGCGTGCTCGTCCACATGACTCTGTACGAACACGGTGCACAGCTCGGGATCCAGCCCCGCCGCCAGCAACAGCGTCGCCGCCTGCCGACTGAGCCTGCGCACCCGCGCCGGATCGTGGTCCACAGTCAGCGCGTGCAGATCGACCACACAGAACAGTGCGTCGCTCTGCCGCTGATCCACATCGACCCACCGCCGGATGGCGCCCAGGTAGTTCCCCAGCGTCAGATGCCCGGTCGGCTTGACCCCACTGAAGACCCGCGTCATCTCTCCACCTCCTGATAGAGACCGCCGCACCCGGCCGGCCGACCCTCTGGAGGGAGAAACGCGAACGGCCGCCGATGCGGCGGCCGTTGAGTACATACGTGTGTACGGCCGCCGTCAGGCGGCCCACCACTGCTGGGTGCACGTATGCGTAGTCACGTCACCCAGGGTACGCCTCCGCAGCGCTCTCCGGAGCGGAGTTGACACGCCCCTACCGCGTACGTAGTGTTCTCCGAGTTGTCCGACGTGAGCGCCGACCCCGGTCGGTCCCCGGACAGCCATTCCGCAAGTACCTACAGACAATCGACGATCCGTCGTCGCGTTGTATTGCCATGCGTATTTGCGAAATGAGGAATCCGCGTTCGAAAGGACGCACCCCCCGATTCGCTCGGGACTCAGGAATCCGCTAAAGTCTCACTCGTTGGAACGGCCCAAGGGCCGGGAAGGCAAGCCCCGCTGACTGGGAGTCAGGCCCGAAAGGATCTGATAGAGTCGGAACCGCCGGAAAGGGAAACGCGGAAGCGGAAACCTGGAAAGCACCGAGGAAATCGGGACCGGAAACGGTCTGATAGAGTCGGAAACGCAAGACCGAAGGGAA
>NZ_JBXVPZ010000817.1:0-2166 GCF_057961495.1 Streptomyces sp. P5F9
GATCGCCGGCATGCCCACCCCACCGCCCGAGTCGGGCCAGGACCCGCCCGTCCCGACCCTCGGTTCGCTCATGGCCGAGCGCCGCCGCCTGCTCAACCTCGGCTACCGGATGCTCGGTTCGGTGCAGGATGCCGAGGACGTCGTACAGGAGACGTACGCCCGTTGGTACGCGCTGTCCGAGGAGGGGCAGCGGGCGATCGACGCGCCGATGGCGTGGCTGACCCGGGTCGCCTCGCGGATCTGCCTCGATCAGCTCGGCTCGGCGCGGGCCCGGCGGGAGCGGTACACCGGTGAGTGGCTGCCGGAGCCGGTGCGGCACGGGGCCGGGTGGGCCAGTACGGGCGGCGGTGCGGGTGCCGAGGATCCCGCCGACCGGATCACCCTCGACGAGTCGGTCAGCATGGGGATGCTGGTGCTGCTCGACTCGATGACGCCCGCGGAGCGCGTCGCCTTCGTCCTCCACGACGTCTTCGGCCTGCCGTTCACCGAGATCGCCGAGACGGTGGGCCGTACGCCGGCCGCCTGCCGCCAGCTCGCCTCCTCCGCGCGCCGCCGCGTGGCCCGGCGCCCGCCCGGCAGCGCTACGGCGGAGGAACACGGGCGCGTCGTCTCCGCGTTCCGCGAGGCCTGCGAGACCGGGGACCTCGACGCGCTGGTGGCGCTGCTCGACCCGGCGGTCGAGTCGCGCAGCGACGGGGGCGGCAAGGTGCGGGCGGCTCTGCGTCCGGTCGTCGGCCGGGACAAGGTGGCTCGCCTCTTCCTCGGGCTCATGCGGCGGGAACCGGAGATGGAGCTTGTCGAGGACGACGTAAACGGGATGCCCGGGGTGGCGGTACGGATCGGCGGGACCACGTTCGCCGTGCTTGCGGTGGGGCTCGGGGGCGGGCTGATCACCGATGTGTGGCTGGTGGTCAATCCGGACAAGCTGCGGGCCTGGAACGGGTACGGATACGGCGACGGCGACGCTCGATGAAGCCGTCGGGACTGAGCGTGTTGTTGCCCCTCGGCCGCGCGTGACGTCCCGTACAACAAGAGGGCACCGGGCATCACCGCGAGTGGCGCAGCACACTTTTGCAAGCAGGCGCTTGCAATAGTTAGCGCCGGTGATGCAAGGTGGAGGCATGGCAACACTCAACGTCGGCAATCTCGGGGAGTATCTGCGTGAGCAGCGGCGCAACGCGCAGCTGTCTCTGCGGCAGCTCGCCGATGCCGCCGGGGTGTCGAATCCGTATCTGAGCCAGATCGAGCGCGGGCTGCGCAAGCCGAGCGCGGAGGTGTTGCAGCAGGTCGCCAAGGCGCTGCGGATCTCCGCCGAGACGCTGTACGTGCGAGCCGGCATCCTCGACGCCGAGCGGGACCGGGACGAGGTCGAGACGCGTGCCGTCATCCTCGCCGATCCCACGCTCACCGAACGGCAGAAGCACGTGCTGCTTCAGGTCTACGAGTCCTTCCGCAAGGAGAACGGGTTCGAGATCGCCGACGGGGGCGAGGGCATCGGCCCCGGTGCTGCCGACGGCGGCGACAGTGCCGCGCCGCACGAGACCGCCGGCTGACCCGCGGACGTACAACACAAAACCCTCAGCTGATAGCAACCGGGAGGACCATCACCATGGCCATCACCGATGACCTGCGCAAGACCCTGAGCGACCCCACCCCCCTCTACTTCGCCGCCGGCACCGCCGACCTCGCGCTCCAGCAGGCCAAGAAGGTTCCCGGCCTGGTCGAGCAGCTGCGTGCCGAGGCGCCGGCCCGGATCGACGCCGTGCGCGGCACCGACCCGAAGGCCGTGCAGGAGAAGGCCGCCGCCCGCGCCAAGGAGGCCAGTGCCAAGGCCAAGGAGGCGCAGGAGACCTTCCAGACCAAGGTCAACGAGTTCATCACCAGCCTCGACGGCGACCTCAAGAAGCTCAGCAGCACTCTCGACGCCGACCTGAAGAAGTTCGGCGAGTCCGCCCAGGACTTCGCGCTGCGCGGTGTCGGCGTCGCCGCCGAGTACGCCGTCAAGGCCCGCGAGGCGTACGAGAAGGTCGCCGAGCACGGCGAGCAGGCCGTGAAGACCTGGCGCGGCGAGGCCGCCGACGAGATCGAGGAACTGGCCGTCGCGGTCGAGCCCGACCCCGAGCCGGTCGTGGTCAAGACCGAGCCCGCGCCCGCCCCGGCCCCCGC
>NZ_JBXVPZ010000818.1:0-2159 GCF_057961495.1 Streptomyces sp. P5F9
GATCCGAACCGTTGGACGGGGGACGCGGGGTCACGGGTAGAGCCTCCTGAGTGGGGTGAGTTCGAGGCGGGCGGGGTGAAGTCGAGGTGGGACGGATCACGTCGTGGGGTTGGCCAGGCGGCGTACCGCTGACAAGGGGACCGGGAGCCAGTCCGGGCGGTGGCGGGCCTCGTAGAGGACTTCGTAGATCGCCTTGTCGGTCTCGTACGCGCGGAGCAGGACCGGATCCGTCCGCGGATCCACCCCCGTCACCTCCGCGTACCCCGAGCAGTACGCCGCCCGGCACATGTCCGCCCAGCCCGGCGCAGCCGGTGTCGTCGAGTGGGCCGCGTAGTCGAAGGAACGGAGCATCCCCGCGATGTCCCGTACCGGAGGCTGGGGCATGCGGCGTTCCGCGAGGGGCCTGGAGGGCTCGCCCTCGAAGTCGATCAGGGACCATTCCCCGGACGGTGAGTGCAGGCACTGGCCCAGGTGCAGGTCGCCGTGGATGCGCTGGGCGGTCCAGGTGTGGCCCTCCGCCGCCAGGTCCGCCAGTGCCGAGAACGCCGAGTGCAGGCCGGGTGCGTACGGGCGGAGCGCCGGGACCGCCTGCGCCGCCGCGTCCAGGCGCTCCGTCATGCCGCTCACCAGCAGTTCCAGCTGCGCGTGGCCCAATGTCACCGTCGGCAGCGCTCGCGCCAGGGTCACGTGGACTTCCGCTGTCGCCCTGCCCAGCGACCTCGCCTCCGCGCCGAAGTCCTCGCCCTTGGACAGTTCGCCCAGCGCCAGTTCCCAGCCGTCCGTCGCGCCCTGCACGAAGGGCTGGAGGACTCCCAGGACGTACGGCTCGTCGGCGAACTCCGCCCGTAGCCACGCCGTCGGCGCGGGTACCCGCGGGCAGCCCTCCAGCGCCAGGGCCAGCGGGAGTTCCAGGTCGGGGTTGGCGCCGGGCACGATCCTGCGCAGCAGTTTCAGGATGTACGTGTCGCCGTAGACAACCGATGAATTGGACTGCTCGGCCGTCATCAGGCGCGGGGTCAGGGCGGGGCCGATCTCCGGGGCGTCCGGGGCCCGTTCGAAGCGCAGCCCGCCGATGCGGGCCTGGGTGCGCAGCGCCTCCAGGAGCACCTCGGCGGGCCGGGGGTCGTACAGGGCCTCGTACACCGTGTGACCGGTGAGCGGGCCCTCCTCCACATGTCCGATGAGCGCGGGCGCGAGCCGGGGTGGCAGCGCCTCGCGCACACCTATGAGGAGTTGGTAGCAGTCGCCCGGGGCGGGGGACTGATGGGCGCGGACCAGGAGGTGGTACAGGCCTGGCTTGGTGCCGTCCACCGGGAGGAGTTCGGTCGCCGCCACCAGCGAGAAACCCGTGACGGGACGGCCTTTGCCCGCGAACCACCGTTGCCTCGGCAGCCACTCCCGCAGGAGGGGGTCCAGTGACGTGAGGAGGCCGGGACCGGGACCCGGACTGGTCCGGCCGGAGAGTGTGACAGTTTCCGCCATGGTGTCACGTTCCTTTCCCCGGGGGTGGTCGGGGTGTCACTGTTGCGTGCCCCGGGCGGGGCGGGGGAAACCGAAACCGCCCCGCCCCACCGGGATCCAGCACGGATCCAGCACGGATCCAGCACGGATTCAGCAGCGATCTAGGCGGCTTCCTTGCGGAGCCGGAACCAGTAGAAGCCGTGCCCCGCCAGCGTCAGCAAGTACGGCAGCTCTCCTACGGCCGGAAAGCGCACCCCGCCGAACAGTTCGACCGGATGCCTCCCATTGAACGCCCGCAGGTCCAGTTCCGTCGGTTGCGCGAACCGGGAGAAGTTGTTCACGCACAGCACGAGGTCGTCCTCGTACTCGCGCAGGAACGCGATCACCGCCGGATTGGACGACGGCAGCTCCCGGTACGAACCCAGCCCGAACGCCAGGTTCTGCTTACGGATCTCGATCATGCGGCGCGTCCAGTGCAGCAGCGAGGAGGGCGACGACATCGACGCCTCGACGTTGGTGACCTGGTAGCCGTAGACGGGGTCCATGATGGTCGGCAGCGACAGCCGGCCGGGGTCACAGGACGAAAAACCTGCGTTGCGATCCGGTGTCCACTGCATGGGCGTGCGGACGGCGTCGCGGTCGCCGAGCCAGATGTTGTCGCCCATGCCGATCTCGTCGCCGTAGTAGAGGATCGGCGA
>NZ_JBXVPZ010000819.1:0-2157 GCF_057961495.1 Streptomyces sp. P5F9
GTGTTGGGGGGACCCGGGGTGTTGGGGGTGCCCGGCGTATCCGAGTGCCCGGCGTATCCGAGTGCCCGGCGTAGCCGAGTGCCCGGCGTAGCCGAGTGCCCGGCGTATCCGAGTGCCCGGCGTATCCGAGTGCCCGGCGTATCCGGGTGCCCGGCGTACCGAAGGCCCTGCGGTGCCCGGGGCGTTGGGGTACCCGGGTTGCCCGGGTGACCAGGTTGCCGGGAGTACTGAGGTTCTGAAGGCCCAGCGGTCCCGGGGTACCGAGGTGCCGGAGTACCGAGGTGCCGGGGTACCGGGGTGCCGAGGTGCCGGAGTACCGAGGTGCGGAAGGCCCTGCAGTGCCCGGGGTACCGAAGTGCTCAGCCGTGCCAGGAGTGCCCGATGTCCCGGAGTGCCCAAGGTGCCAGGGTGCCGAGGGTCCTGCGGTGCCCGGAGCGCCCGAGGACCCGGGGTGCCCGGGGTCCTTGGGCGCTCCGGGCCTAGGAAGTCCCGAGCGCCCCGACGCTCTCCCCCGCACCGATCCGCGCCCCGCGCGCCCAGTCCGCCGCCCGCATCGGCTTCTTGCCCTGCGCCTGCACCCACAGCAGCTCGACGGCGTACGAACCGGTGCCCACGTACACGTTGTTCTTGCCGACGGCCAGCGCACCGGGGGCGAGGTCGGTGCGCTCGGGCACGGGCGCGGCATGGATGAGCTTGAGCCGCTCACCGCGGAACACGGTCCAGGCGCCGGGCGCGGGCGTGCATCCGCGTACCACCCGGTCCACCCGCAGCGCGGGAGCCGTCCAATCCACCTGCGCGTCCTCGACGTTGATCTTCGGGGCGAGGGTGATGCCCTCGTTCGGCTGCGGTACGGCCTTCAGGGTGCCGTCCTCGATGCCGTCCATGGTCGCGGCGAGCAGCCCCGAGCCGGCGAACGCGAGCCGGGTGAGCAGGTCGCCGCTGGTGTCGGTGGGGCGGATCTCCTCGGTGACGGTGCCGTAGACGGGCCCGGAGTCGAGGCCTTCCTCGATCAGGAAGGTGGAGGCGCCGGTGATCTCGTCGCCGGACATGATGGAGTGCTGCACGGGGGCGGCGCCGCGCCAGGCGGGGAGCAGCGAGAAGTGCAGGTTGACCCAGCCGTGGGCGGGGATGTCGAGGGCGACGCGGGGCAGCAGGGCGCCGTAGGCGACGACGGGACAGCAGTCGGGCGCGATCTCCCGCAGCCGCTCCAGGAACTCCGGGTCGCGCGGCCTGCCGGGCTTCAGCACCTCGATGCCCGCCGCCTCGGCCCGCTCGGCGACGGGACTCGCCACCAGCCTGCGCCCACGCCCGGCCGGCGCGTCGGGCCGCGTGACGACGGCGGCCACCTCGTGCCGCCCGGAGGCGATCAGGGCGTCCAGGGCGGGAACGGCGACCTCGGGGGTACCGGCGAAGACGAGCTTCATGGGAGGGTTCGGGCCTCTCGGGCGGAGGTGGGCGGGCAGCGCACCAGTCTATGGCGCGTCCCGGCAGGCGCGCCCGGCGGCTCACACCCCTCAACTCGCCGACAACTCACCGGCGCCCGCAGCGCACGCCGGTTCAGCGGGGGCGTACGCATATGCCCCTACGCCCCCTTCGCGTGACCAGCGGAGCGCACAGGCGTTGGTCAAGAAAGAGTTGACCTCCTTGGGCCGCATTCACGCGGCCCGATCCTTTTCAACGCCGGTTCGAGAGGCTTGTTCATGGCCGACCACGCAACCCACGACGCCCAGGCTCGGGCCAGCCTGCACTTGCTGGTGCGGGACATCGAGCGGGTCCGCCGGCAGGTGGACGCACTGCGCACGCTCACCGCCCAGCTGGGCAACGTCTACCGCCCGCGCCGCTCCGGCCCGTCCACGGGCTTCGTCGTCTACGGACGCGCTCCCGCCCCGACGGTCCGTCTCGCGCAGGAGCTGCGGGACAGTGTCGAGACCCTGGTCACGGCGGCCGTGGACTTCGACCGCTCACTCGGCTTCTCGTGGGACGCGGTGGGCTCCGCCCTGGGTGTCACCAAGCAGGCGGTCCACCGCCGCTACGGCGCCCGCCGCGCCGCGACCCAGGCCGCGGCCGACGCCGAGCGCACGACGGAGGCGGCGACGACCCGCCCGGTGGGCGTGAACACGGGCCTCCCCACCATGCCCACGATGCCCGCCCTCCCCA
>NZ_JBXVPZ010000820.1:0-2151 GCF_057961495.1 Streptomyces sp. P5F9
GACTGGACGTGGTGGTGGGCGCTCATCGCGAGCGGCCCCGGTGCGCGGAGCCGGTGCTGCCCGGGGGCTGGCGGACGGCCGAGGCGGAGAGCTGCTTGCCGAGGGTGAGGGGCGCGATCTTCTTGACGCCGGCAGCCTTGATGACGGCGGCGGCGACGGCGTCGCGATCCTCCACAGGAGCGATGCCGACGAGGTTCGCGAGCGCGGCTTTGGTGCCGAGGACGGCCTCGGTCCTCTGGTAGCTGAGCAGTTCCCGCAGTTGGGGGGCCCAGCCCAGCTCGCCGAGTTCGACCTGGTGGGCGAGGTGTCGGGCGACCCGGACCACCCGGGCATCGATCCTCAAGGCCAGGGCGAGGTCATAGTCCGTGCCGATCTGGATCTGCACGCTGAACCGGCTCGCGAGCGCCTCCGTCAACACCGCCCCGTGGACGCCGGGATTGTGGCCCGCCACCACGTAGAAGCCCGGCTCGGCCTTGATGGTCTCGCCCTTGTGGGCCTTGACCTGGATCTGCCTGCGCCCGTCCATCGCGGGATACAGCGCCGCCAGGACCTTCGGTGAGATCAAGGTGGCATCGTCGATCAGCAGGGCGCGGCCCTCGGTCATCGCGGTGACCAGCGGACCGTACTGGAATACGTAGGCTCCCGCGTCGGCCTGTGTGTACTCGCCGATCAGGTCGCCGACCGTGGTGTCGCCGTCACCGGCGACGGTGAGCAGGTCCGGGAACGCCGCCTCGACCAGACTCGTCTTGCCGGTGCCCGGAGGGCCGTAGAGCAGCACCGGCACGTCGGCGTCGCGCAAGCGATTCAACGCCTCGACGTCGGGCAGATCGGCCAGCTCCCTCGGGTGGTAGACCTGGCCCCCCGCGCGGCGGATCGGGCCGGTCTGCCTGGGCGTGGCTGCTGCGGGAATGGTCGTGCGGGCCGTGGCCGCCTGGGCGCGGGGAGAGTGGGTGCCCGGTGGGCTGATCACAGCGGTCTGCGCGGCTGCGGCGGTTTTCGCGTTCGCGCGGAACTCCGGTTGTCCCCTTCCGCCTTGGTCGGCCTCGCCGCGTCGCACCAGGGTGAGGGCGGCGTTGCGCACAGCGCCGTGGGAGTGGCCCAGCTGCCTGGCCATGTCCCCGATGGTGAGCGTGTCCGCCGGCCGGTCGGCCAGCAGTCGGGCCACCTTGGCCCGTAGTTCGCCGCCCTTGGTGCGCGCTGGGCTGGTAGGCGTTCCGGGTGTGGTCAAAACGAGGCCCCTTCAACAGGTGCGGGTGCGGGCGGGGTTGGCGATGCGCGGCAGAGGCTGGCCGCTCTCGGAGCGGATCGCGGACTGTGCCGACATCGGCGAGCGGGCCAACCGGGGCGTAGCGTCGGCGCTCACCGGCCGACCGAGGGCTCGGTCCAGGTGCAGGGGATGGCCGGCGACGAGCAGCTCGCTGGCTGCCGGGCAGGCCCGTGCGTCCGCTCCGTACCGGGTTGCGTCGCTCGGCAGGCGCAGCCTGGCGTCTCTTCGAAGCCGGCCTGGAGCAGGATCCGCCGGGCGGCGGCGTTGTAGCCGGTGGTGGTGATCTCGCCGGTGATGGTGTGCCGGATCGTC
The DNA here is from genome assembly GCF_057961495.1 of Streptomyces sp. P5F9. NCBI lineage: Bacteria > Bacillati > Actinomycetota > Actinomycetes > Kitasatosporales > Streptomycetaceae > Streptomyces > Streptomyces sp. P5F9. The sequence continues at coordinate 1,580 of NZ_JBXVPZ010000820.1, forward strand.
ATGAACGGCTCTGCTGGTGCTTCGGGCAAGGCGGATCTCCTATCGGTGGTGACGGTGTGGGGCGCCGGTGGATTCAGGCGGCGCGGGGGCGCGTGTGGAGTTCGGTGAACTGGTCGGCGGCGAGGTCGAGCAGGTCTATCTGGCGCCGCCATGTGCGGCGGGCGGCGGTGGCCAGGACGCGGTCGATGCGCGGGTCGAGGGTGCTGACGGCGTCCAGTCCGGCGGCGCGGGCGACGGTCAGGCGCAACTCGGCCTCCAGCCAGGCCCAGTGCTCGACGGCGGGGGCAGGGACGTCGTCGTCGGTAAAACCGCTCAGGTAGTTGCCTCCGGCGGAGAGGATCTCGGGCAGGGGGATCTCGTCGGAGGCCATCCAGCGGCCTTGTTCCAGCAGCGTGAGGATGGCGCAGCGCAGCAGGGTCATCTCGTCGCGTTCCGGTGCGGTGCAGATCGGGCAGGCGTCGTTGTGGCAGTTCCAGGCGGGTGTGGTCGAGTGGGGCATGACAGAAGGGCCTTTCGGGGGTGGGGAGTTGACCTCGGTGGGACGCCGGGTCAGTGTCGTGGTCGCCGCGTGG
>NZ_JBXVPZ010000821.1:0-2146 GCF_057961495.1 Streptomyces sp. P5F9
TGTTTCATAGTGTTTCGGTGGTCATAGCGTGAGGGAAACGCCCGGTTACATTCCGAACCCGGAAGCTAAGCCTTACAGCGCCGATGGTACTGCAGGGGGGACCCTGTGGGAGAGTAGGACACCGCCGAACAAATATTGAAAGGGTTGGATCCTGAACTTCGGTTCGGGGTCCAACCCTTTTTTGTTGTGCGTCACTTGAAGTTCACGTTGCGCAATCACCATCCGAGCATGGGTACTGCTGCAATGCTCAGGGCCGCAGGCGTCGGACTCGGTGACGAGGTCGTCGTGCCGGCGTTCGGGAACGTGGAAATCGCCGAGGCCGTCACCCTCGCGGGTGGGCTGCCGGTGTTCGCCGACATAGATCCGGTGACTTACTGCCTGGATGCGTCCGCTGTCGAAGTGGCCGTAACTCCGCGTACGGCAGCGATAGTTGTCGTACATCGATTCGGTCGGTCCGCTGATGTCGGGCGGTTGCTCGGGGTCGGGCAGCGGCATGGACTGCTGGTGTTGCAGCAGGGGGAGTCCGAGGCGCCGTACGACGAAGTCGCTCAGCGGCGGGAGCGGGCTGCCTATCTTGATGCGAAGTTGCGTGGGGTGCGGACGCCCGATGGTGGGGACGGACACACCTACCAGCAGTACGTCGTGCGGGTGCCGGGGAACGGGCGGCCGGATCGTGACGCCTTCGCTCGGGCCGTGCGCGGTAGGGGAGTTGAGTGCCGGGTGCCGGTGAAGACTCCTGTGCATCGGTTGCCGGAGTTCCGGCGGTGTGTGGCTCTCCCGGAGACCGAGCGGGCCGCGGACGAGACACTGGCGCTGCCGGTGGACGCCTCGTTGACCAAGCGGGAGATGCAGCGGATCGTTTCTGCGTGCAACGCGCTCGGGGGACTGTTGCAGCCCGCATTCTGATCGAGTCGGGGTCGGGCGGCGGTGGTTGGGCGCACGGGCTTGTTCGGGGTATGATTCTTTTCGTTGCCGCGAGGGAAACCTCGGGAAAGCGACAGGCCCTCTTAGCTCAGTCGGTAGAGCGTCTCCATGGTAAGGAGAAGGTCAACGGTTCGATTCCGTTAGAGGGCTCCAGACATCAGAAGGCCCCGCCCAATTGGGCGGGGCCTTCTGCGTGTTCGGGGTCGGTCAGTCCTTCTGGAGGCCCGGGACGCGCATCGCCAGGATGGCCATGTCGTCGGACGGAGCGTCGGAGGCGAAGCGTTCGACCGCGCGCATCACGCGGGCCGCTACGGCTCCCGCTGTGAGACCCGTACAGGTCGTGAGGACGTCGGTGAGGCCGTCGTCGCCGAGCATGCGGGTGCCCTCGCGGCGTTCCGTGACGCCGTCCGTGACGCACAGGAGGACGTCGCCGGGATCGAGGGTGACCGTCTGCTCGTAGAGCTCCAGGTCGTCCATGACGCCGAGGAGGGGCTGGGGTTCGGCGGCCGGTTCGACCGTGCCGTCCTGGCGCAGGCGGAGCGGGAGGGGGTGGCCGGCGCAGACCACCTTCAATTCGGCGCTGCCGTCCTCCTGGGGCCACAACTCGCCGTAGAGGAGGGTCAGGAAGCGGCTGCGGGCTCCCTCGTCGAGGATCGCGGAGTTGAGGCGCTCCAGGACCGCGGGGCCGCCGAAGCCCTCCCTGGCGAGCAGGCGGAGGGCGTGGCGGGCCAGGCCGGTGACCGCGGCCGCCTCGGGGCCGGTGCCGCAGACGTCGCCGATGGCGAAGCCGTAGACGCCGTCTCGGATGGGGAAGAGGTCGTAGAAGTCGCCGCCTACTTCGTTGCCCTCGCCGGCCGCGCGGTAGATGACCTCTACCTCGACGCCCTCGATGTGCGGGAGGTCGGGGGGCAGGAGACTGCGCTGGAGGGACTGGCTGATGGCCGTGCGCTCCGAGTACAGGCGGGCGTTGTCGAGGGCGAGGGCGGCCCGGCGGCTCAAGTCCTCGGCCAGTTCCAGGATTTCCTGGCGGAAGTGTTCGTCGGTGGGCTTGCCGAGGGTCAGCATGCCGATGACGCGGTTGCGGGCGACCAGGGGGAGGACGACGGTTTCGCCGCCGACTGCCGAAGCCGTGGCGAGAGTCGGGCCGATGCCCGAGCTGACGCGGCGGGTGGGTTCGCCGAGGCCGAGGCTGCGCATGGAGGTGCGCAGGGCGGCCTGGTGG